>DSDR01000051.1 GCA_011048645.1 Phycisphaerales bacterium | reverse complement strand
CTTCACCTCCCTGTCGCCGATGGAGCGAAAGACCCACAAAATCGACGCCAGCATAAAAAACGCCCCAGGCGGCATCACCATAATGATCCATTTATCCCAGTACGGCGATGAAAAATACGGCATCGAAACGCCCAGAATCGTACCCATCCCGAACAGCTCGCGCGGTACGGCAATCGCCAGCAGCACAAACGAATACCCCAGGCCGCTGAACAGTCCGTCCAGAAACGCCGCCTTCGGCGGATTCGTCCCGGCAAAGGCCTCGCAGCGTCCCATAATGATACAGTTGGTAATAATCAGACCGACGAACGGGCCGAGATTGCGACTCATTCCCGGCCAGTACGCCTTGAGAATCAAATCGACGATAATCACATAAAACGCGATAATCAGCGTCTGCACCATCATTCGGATATTCCGCGGCGTCCAGTGCCGCAGCAGCGATACCGTCAGACAGCTCAGCGCCGTCACCGCCGTCAGCGATACACACATCACCACCGTATTCAAGACCACATTGGTCACCGCCAGTGTGCTGCAAATCCCCAGAATCTGCCGAAAAATAGGGTTATTATGCCACAGGGCGTCCATCATAATCTCGCGCGGAGCCGTCGAAGTCGAGCCGTTCATTGCGCATCTCCCTGCTGCTGCATCTTCTCCAGCCACGCCGAAAAATCCTCATTGATCAGCCTTTCCAGCCGCACACTCGTTTGCGTGGCGCCGGTAATAGCGTGGACTTCATTGTCCGCAGGCGTCACCGACGTCGGGCGAATGCCGATCGGCGTCGGTATCTGGCCGATGCGCAAGCCCTCAAACTGCCGGCGGAACTGCGGTTCGGTAATCCGCGCCCCCAGGCCGGGTGTTTCAGTTTGTTCATAAAAGGAAATGCCGACAATCGTATCCAAATCCTGCGAGACCCCCACAATGCCGCGTATCGGCGCCCAGAATCCCTGCCCGGCCACCGGCACGGCGTAGCCGACAACCCGGTCGTCTTTGCGATAGACATACGCCCCGCCGGCCTGCTCGGATCGTTCAAACAACTGCACAAACCGCTCGTGGATCTGCGGCGTCGGCGGCACCTCAATCTCAGCAAACGCCTCCAGCACCGCCCGCTCAAAGGCAATCTCCTGGTTGGCCTCGACACGCTCGCGCGTCAGACGCGAAAACCCGATCAGCACCGTACTGAAGCACGCCGTAACAACAAACATATACGCCACCGGAAACCAGGGTTTGTCCTTCATCATGCCGCCTCCGGTACAGTCCCTTTTTTGCGTTCCTGCCAGGCCTTGACGCCGTAATCAATGATCGGCGCAAACATATTGCCCAGCAGAATACTGAACATCAACCCGCCATTGAAGATTGAAAAATTGCGTATGACGATGGTTCCCGTCCCGATGATCATGCCAAAGAATATCCGGCCCCACTCGGTCTTGGGAGAACTGACCGGATCGGTCGCCATAAAGAACGCACCCAGCAGAAACCCGCCGCCCAGCGCCGCCGGCCAGGCGCCCGGAACCGGCTTGACCCCCAGCCAGAACAAGACCTGATTCAAAACCGCATAGGTAATCACCACCGACAAAATAGTCGTGCGGCTGGCCGTCTTGGTCCAGAACAGATACACCCCGCCGATCAGAATCAGCAGCGCACTGGTCACGCCCATCGTCCCGCTCATTCGGCCGAAAAATTGCGCCTTAAACAGAGCCGTATTGCTGATTTTGATGCGATCCTGATCGCCGACCTCAAAGGGAATGTGATCGAGTGCATCGGAATCGGAAGAACGCACGAGATGACCGGCCTTCAGATGAGCCATTGTGGACGCCCCCGTCACGGCCGCGGTCCCGTCCGGACGCACGGCCGTCGTCCAGCGCCCCAGTGCCCCCGACGGGCCTGACGCGGGTTCTTGCCAAACCCCCGTCAGAGCCACCGGAAAGCAAATATACACAAAACACCGCCCCGCCAAAGCCGGATTAAACACATTGCGGCCGAAACCGCCGAACACCTCTTTGGAAAAAATGATCGCAAAGCCCATCCCCACCGCCAGCACATGCCAGCCCACCCCCGGCGGCATCGCCAGCGCAAAAAGCGTCGCGGTAACGAATACCGCCTCGCTGACCGGCTCGCCGCGTTGACGGCAAAAGAGCCACTCCAGAAAAAAACCCCACACCCAGCAAAACGCGATCATCGCCAGTGACCGCCAGCCGAAATAGTAGATGCTTCCGGCCGCACAGGGAATCAAGGCCAGCAACACCTTTCGCATAGCGGGCTGCTTACGCAGCAGATTGGATTTTGACCGCGTTTGTGCCATCTCGATCCAAAAACAAAAAAAGACGCCGTAAAGGCCTGATCGCAGACCTCCCCTTGATTCTGCAATCAGGCCGTCGCCTTAGCCGATTCCGTTATTTGAGCGATTGCAGTTTGGCGCCCAGCGTCGAGACGTGGGCCATTTCTTCAATGATAATGGCGTGGATTTTGTCCTTGCCCGACTTGCTCGGAACCACGTCTTTGATGCCCACATAAAACGCAATGGAATTCTTCTCAGCCTGCAGTGCGATTTTGAGAATATCCTCCATACTTTCCAGACCGCTGAGCTTTTCCGTCGCGCTGATTTTACCTTCGGCGCCGTGGAAATCCGCCATCGTGCGAAGATACAACGCCACCTCATTGTCCGGATCAAAAGTGGTCGGCTCTTTTTCCGCAGCGCTCAACTCCGTGCGCATCTGAGCAAAGGTTTGTTCGTGACCTTTTTCCATAGCGCTGAGGTCTTTGAGCAATTTTTTGGAATCCGGATCGGGCGCCTTGTCGGCCGCTTCGTAATAAAACTGCGCGGCATTGCGCTCGATCTGTTCGGCAATTTCGAAAATCTCATCCGCATTGAAGGTAATCGTCATACGCTGTCTCCTAAGGGTCTTGTTATTCACTTGCAGGCGGCACAAACACACGCTGCGCCATTTCTTTATCAAGCATATACAACGCCGCCGAGGCGGCGCCGACAATCTTCAGCTTGCCGAGGATGTCTTGGGCGGTCGCTTCTTCTTCGACCTGTTCGCTGACAAACCACTGCAAAAACATCACCGAGGCATGATCTTTTTCCGCCATCGCCAGGTCCATCAGTTGGTTAATCAGAGCGGTCACATGCTGTTCATGCTCAAGGACATGGCTGAAAATCGCGTCAATGTCCTTCTATTCGGCGGGCGGACCATCAATCGCCGTCAGCTTGACATGGCCGCCGCGCTCAATAAGATAGCGAAAGAACTTATCGGCATGGGTCATCTCTTCCTGAGCCTGAATTCGCATCCAGTTGGCAAACCCCGGCAGATTCATCGCCTCCAGTGCCGCGGACATCGACCAGTACAGATACGCCGAATAGGTCTCGGCGTTGAGCTGTTGATTAAACGCCTGTTCAATCCGAGTAGGTATCATCGTGTGGTTTCCCTATTCTGAACACCGTGCGAACGTGACTTACGCCTTCCAGAGACCGTGCAGATTGCAGTACTCGCGTGCGCCGACCTTGTCGGCCTTGACGCAGAAGACCGCTTCCGGTTCCTGTCCCGGCGCCAGATACTGCTTATACGACTTGCCGTCGGCCGTCAGTTCGATCCATTCAATGTAGTGCTCCTCGGTCATCGGATGCGGCACACTGCCGATTTTGACTTTGTAGCCGCCTTCCACTTGTTCGATGACCGGCACGTGCTTTTCTTTGGCCGCATCGACGGTGTTCTCGGTCATTTTGTTCATTGGCTGGTCGCAGCAGACCAGTTCGCCGTCGCCGCCGTGCACTACCTCCACGATATTGCCGCATACCATACATTTGTAAATTTCGTGTTTTGCTGCCATTGTTGCATTCCTTTGCAAAAAAGTTAACGTTTTCTCAATGTCCCTCACCACATCACATCAGCCCGAGGGCGTTGTGTTTTTGCGCAATCTTATCCGCCAGCGCATCCAGTTCCGAATAGGCCTGTTCACCGGCCATCCCTTTGGACAGAACCGGCTCAAAAATCTCGGCCTTGACATTCGTCAGCATACCGGTAATCTGATCGACCATCTTGCTGCCCCAGCCAAACGACCCGATAATCCCCAGATGTTTGGTCTTGGGACGCAGGACATTCACCAGCGCCGCACAATACAGCGCCGACGGATGCGCACCGACCAGCACCGTCGGCGAACCGATCACCACCGTCGCCGCATCCACCAGATCAATGACCAATTCGCCGATATCCGCAACGGTCAAATTATACTGCTTGACGCCGACGCCGCGTTCCATCAGGGCATCGACGAAATACTCGGTCATCCGCTGCGTACTGTCATGCATCGAGACATACGCCACAATGACATGGTTTTTGACCTTGTCTTCGGCAATCCAGTCCCGATAGGCATCCAGAATCATAGACGGACGATTATAGACCGGACCGTGGCTGGGCGCAATAGTCGCAATATCCAGCCCTTCGAGCTTTTTCAGATTACCGCGAATCGACGTGCGAAACGGCATCATAATCTCGCCGTAATACCGCTTGGCCGCTTCCAGCACGAGGGCTTCATTGTCAACATACAGGTTGCTGCACGCCTGATGCGACCCAAAAAAATCACAACTGAACAGAATGCGGTCTTCTTTGACCCACGTGCACATGGTCTCGGGCCAATGCACCCACGGCGTATAGATAAACTGAAGTGTCTTATCGCCCAGCGACAGCTCCTGACCATCCTGAACCTCGATAAACCGATCATCCTCAAGCTGCAAATGGTCAATCAGCATCGCCTTGCATTTGGGATTGGTCACAACCTTGGCGTCCGGATACATCAGCAGCATATCCGGGATGCTGCCGGAGTGATCCTGCTCGGCGTGATGGCTGATGATGTAATCAATCGAGTCCGCTCCCGCCCGCACCAGATGGTCCACCAGCAATTCGGTCTTGGACGGATCAACCGTATCCAGCAGCGCCGTCTTTTCACTGCCTTTGATCAGGTAAGCGTTGTAACTGGTCCCGTCCGGAAGCGGAATCAGCTCATCAAAGAGCCGGCGATCCCAGTCCTGCACGCCCACTTCATAGATGCGTTCTGTCAATGCTCTCATCGCAACACCTTTGTACCTCTAAACCCAATCACCTCTGAGAAACTTAGAGGGCAGGATTCTGTCTTCTGTTTCATAACACGTCGTTGACGGCCTTGAGCACGGCGTCATAGTCCGGTTCCGTTGCAATTTCCGGCACCACCTGAACGTACCGCACAACGCCGGCTTTGTCAATCACCAAAACCGCCCGCGCCAGCAGCCGCAGCTCTTTGATTAGCAGGCCGTACTTTTGCCCGAAATCCGCCGTCTG
>DSDR01000267.1 GCA_011048645.1 Phycisphaerales bacterium | reverse complement strand
TTTTGCCGCGGGGGCGGCTTCCGCTCAGCAATGGTTTGTCAGTCCGGTCGGATCAGACGACCCGAACGGATCGCCCGAACAGCCCTTTGAAACCATTCAGCAGGCATTGGACGCCGCTCAGGACGGCGATACAATCATCCTGATGCCCGGCGTCTATAGCGGACAGGGCAATTACGACCTTTATTTATCCGGCCTGTCCCTGACGATTCGGTCCATCGAACCGAACAACTGGGATATTGTCGAGTCCACCGTGATTGATCCGCAGCAGCAGGGGGGAGTGTTTATCTTTAACGGCGCTGGTCAGGACCGTATTGCCGTTGAAGGCCTGACGTTTCAAAACGCCGTCAAACTTGCGCCGTTCAATTCTTCAGGTCCCTATGAGCCGCCGTATTATGTGGAGCCGCACGGGGCGGCGATGTTTGCCGACGGCGGCCAAATCGACATTCGTTTTTGTCTCTTTTATAACTGTCAGGCCGAGCTGGGCGGCGCCGTGTATTTTGGCGACGTTGAGGCGACGGTGAGCCACTGTATTTTTGCCGGCAATGTTGGCTGGGACGGCGGCGCCCTCATCGCGGATCTGGACAGCCGCGTCAGTCTCGAACAGTGCACGCTGGCCGGAAATATGGCGGATATAAGCGGCGGCGCGGCGGCCTGTGAGTTCGGCAGCACCCTTGCGATTCAAAGCAGCATTTTGTGGGGCAATGGACTCATTGAGCCGGACGCCAAAGGGTCACAAATTTACGCCGCCGATGCAAGCCGCGTCGATGTCGAGTACTCGGTCATAGAAGACGGCGCCGACGGAACTTACGCCGAAGACATCGACACTGAGATCATTCTCGACGAAAGCGTCATCGATGCCGACCCGTTATTTGTCTCGTTCGATGCGCAGCAATTTCCGTTCGATGGCAACGTGCGGCTTCAGAGTGTGTTCGGGCGGTGGGATCCGGCGGTTCAAAATTGGGTGATGGATGCAAATACCAGCCCGTGTATTATCGCCGGACCGACCGAGGCCGACTATTCACGCGAGCCGTGGCCGAACGGCCGCCGCGCCAACATCGGCGCCTACGGCAACACCGCCCAGGCCTCACTGTACGGCAATATCGCCGATTTGAATATCGATGGTCGAGTCGATATGGCAGACCTGGCTATGCTGGCGGCGGTCTGGATGGATCCGCCCGTTGATTACGAAGATTTTGACCAAAACGGCCAGACGGATATCGCCGACCTGATCACGCTGGCCGAAAACTGGCTCTGGCAAATGCCGTACGATAAACCCTGAAAATTGAATACTTGAAAGTCCACTGGACTTTGGCGTTTCACCGTAAACCGCCAAATTTTACAGCCAAGAGATGCGAAGGTCAGTGCCCCCGTTCGGGGCGCTGCCGAAGCATGTTCCTGGCGGGCTGGCAGGCCTACGAGGAGCATGTGATGACTGTACCCCTTTCTTAGGGCCACTGTAATGGTTAGGATTCCCGATTTTTATTGTGATTTTGTTTTTTGATAGACTCTGACGTAGTCGATTTTGTAGTGTGTGGGGAAGGCGGTATTTGTGGGGTCGCCGCCTTGTGTGCCTCCGATGGCCAGGTTCAGCAGGAGGTAATGGGGTTGTCTGAAGGGGTTGAATCCGTCGTCGTAGGCGGCGTCGTTGATATCGACTTTGTTGAGCAGGATGTTATCGACGTAGAGTGTGATGGTGTTTTCGTCCCAGTCCATTCGCCAGACGTGAAATTCATCGGCCCAGCGGGGGTTGCCGGTCTTTTCGATCAGGTCTTCGATGGGCGTCTTGCTGTCTTGCCAGTGCGTCCCGTAGGGCGATTGCTGATCCCACCAGCACACATTGGCCAGGATCATGCCGCGGTAGTATTCCATAATATCGATCTCGCCGCACTGCGGCCATCGCCGCTCGACGCCGAGCATCCAGATCGCCGGCCACAGCCCGTCGCGGGCGTCGATTTTGGCCCGCACCTCAAACCGCCCGTATTGCCACTGGTGTTTGCCCCGCGTCAGCAGGCTCGCGGCAGTGTATTCAATCGTTTCCCGCGATCGGCCCCAATGCCGGCTGCCCGGCTCATACGCGGGATTGGGTTTTCGTTCGCGGCGGCCTTCGATGATCAGCATCCCGTCCCGACACACCGCATTCTCCGGCTGATACCACTGAAGCTCGCGATTCCGCACAAACCCCCGCTCATAGCCCCAGTGGTTCGGATCCGGCCGCCCGTCCGTGTCAAATTCATCATGCCAGACCAGATGCCACCCCGGATAGTGCCGAATCGCCGCCTGATCTTCGGCGGCATAACCGCTTGCCGCTCCGGCGATCAAAATCATCACGGCCGCAATGGGCGTCGTGTTCATAAAAGCCTCCGCAGACGAATTAAGCAAGTAGAAGATGTTTCCTGTTTTTAATTAAACAAAACACGTCTTGACACAAACCGCATCCTATACAATTGCCCCGATAGGTCAAGATGAAATCGTTGTGCGATTGCTTCGGTAGATAAGGTTGAATCAATCGGGTATTTCGGCTATAAAGGCGTCAAATGGTTTAATCACGAGAATGAATTGAGGTGAACATGGAATTATCAGAATTACGCGCGTCGTTGACGGCGCTGGAGGCCCGGGTCGCTGAGATTCGGGACTGGCTTTGACTTGCCGGCCAAACAGTCAACACGGCAGGAATTGGAACAGGTTATGGCCGAGCCGGGCTTTTGGGACAATCCCGAAACCGCCCGCGGCGTGGTCACCCGGATCAGCGCCCTCAAGTCAATCATTGAGCCGGTAACCCGACTGGAAAAGGCGGTGGCCGACGCGATGGATCTGTTTACGCTGGCCGAAGAGGAAAACGACGAACAGACGCTCGCGGCCATTGAAGCGGACCTGGCAAGGCTTCAAAAAGAGTGCGACCGCATCGAAATTACCGGGATGCTCAGCGGTCCGGACGATATGCGCAGTTGTTTTTTCAGCATTCACGCCGGCGCCGGCGGCACGGAAAGCTGCGACTGGGCCGCGATGCTGCTGCGGATGTACACGCGATACTTCGATGAAAACGGCTTGTCTTACGAACAGATGGATATTACCCCCGGCGAAGAGGCCGGCGTCCGCTCGGTCACGCTGCGGGTCAGCGGGCCGTTTGCCTTTGGCAAACTCTCCTGCGAGGTCGGCGTCCATCGGCTCGTGCGCATCAGCCCCTTCGACTCCCAGGGCCGCCGGCACACCAGTTTTGTCGCGGTCGATGTCATCCCCGAATACGACGAAGAGATCGAAATCGAAATCAAAGACGACGACCTTCGCATCGATACCTATCGCGCCGGCGGGGCGGGCGGCCAGCACGTCAACAAAACCAGCTCGGCCGTGCGCATCACCCACATCCCGACCGGCATCGTCGTCCAGTGCCAAAACGACCGCAGCCAGCACAAAAACCGCGCCGAGGCCATGCGGATGCTCAAGAGCCGCCTGTATATGCTCCAGCAGCAGAAACGCGACGCCGAACTGGCCAAGCTGTACAGCAACAAAGGCGAAATCGCCTGGGGAAATCAGATTCGCAGCTACGTGCTTCAGCCCTATCAGATGGTCAAAGACCACCGCACCGACTGCCAGACCGGCAATGTCAACGCCGTACTGGACGGCGACATTGAGCCGTTCATCGAAAGCTATCTGCGCTATCGCGCGGAAAAGAAAAACAAGGCGAAAAAATAGTTGTTAGTTCGTAGTTGTTAGTTCGTAGTTCTAAGTTTTTGGTTCGTTGTTTTGAGTATGAGCTGTTGCGATGTTGTTCAAGGATAGGGATTTTGCCAATGAAAAATCGGATTATTGATGTGTCGGTTGGCACACGGCGGGCGGATGCAGCCGCGGTCAAAGCGGATCTGCTGGCCGTCGGCGTCTTTGAGGATGGCCCGTGTTGTGCGGCGGCGGCGTCAGTAAACAAAACGCTGGGCGGCCCGCTCAAACGGCTCAAACAACTGGGCGACTTTGAGGGCAAAGCCCAAACCTCTGCGATGGTTTATACCGACGGCAAAATAGCCGCGTCGCGGGTGCTGTTTGTGGGGCTGGGGCCGCGCGACAAGACCGACGTCCAGACGCTGTTCAAGGCCGCGGCGCTGGCCGCACACCAGGCCGTTGATCGAAAGGCCAAAACGCTCGGCCTGCTGCTCTATTGCGCCCAGGGCAAGGCCGCGCCGGTTTCCCTGGAGCAGGCCGGCCAGGCCATCGCCGAAGGCATTGGCTTCGGGGCGTATCGTTATGACGAATATATCGAGCAGGCCGCGAAAAAGCGGGCGTCAAAATTAACCGCGACAATTCTGACCGCCGAAGCAAAGACCGCCGTCGCACTGAAAAAAGGCGCCGCTATCGGTGCGATCACCGCCGCAGCCCAAAGCTACGCGCGCACCATGGCCAACCGTCCGGCCAATGTGATTACGCCGGCGACGCTGGCCGCGGAAGCCAAAAAACTGGCCGCGTCGATCCCGTCGCTGCGATGCAGCGTGCTCGAACAAAAGCAGTTGAGCGCCAAAAAAATGGGCGGTATCCTGGCCGTCGGGCAAGGTTCGGCCAATCCGCCGCGGCTGATCGTGTTGGAGTACAAACCCGCCGGCGCGTCAGCCAAAACGCCTGTTATCGGACTGGTGGGCAAGGCCATCACCTTCGACTCCGGCGGCATTTCACTCAAACCCGGCCAGGGAATGGAGGACATGAAATTCGACAAATCCGGCGGCATTGCGGTGCTGGGGGCTATGCGCGCCATTGCGCACCTTGAGCCTCATGTCAACGTCATTGGCCTGATCCCGGCCGCGGAGAATATGCCCAGCGGCGCGAGCTACCGCCCCGGCGACATCGTCACCACCTACAGCGGCAAAACGGTCGAAATCCAGAACACCGACGCCGAAGGGCGGATGATTTTGTGCGACGCAATAGCCTACGCTAAAACCCTCGGCTGCCGAACGATTGTGGATATGGCGACCCTGACCGGGGCGTGCGTGGTTGCCGTCGGCGCCAAACGCGCCGGCCTGATGGGCAATGACGAATCTCTGATCGAGCAGCTCAAGGCCGCCTCCGTCAAAACCGGCGAGCGGCTCTGGCATCTGCCCTGCGACGATGAATTCGTCGAGGCGATGAAAAGCAAAATCGCCGACCTGAAAAATGTCGGCGGCAAGTGGGGCGGCGCCTGTACCGCCGCGGCCTTTCTCAGCCAATTTGCCCAAGGCGCCAAGTGGGCGCATATCGATATGGCCGGCGTCGGCGTTTGGGGGGCGGACGAAAAACAAGCCCCCGGCTCCATCGGTTTCGGCGTGCGTTTGCTGACGGAATTCATCAGGGCGCAGGGCAAATAGTCAGAAATG
>DSDR01000149.1 GCA_011048645.1 Phycisphaerales bacterium | reverse complement strand
GGGCCAGAGATTGTCGCAAAGTCGGGTCGTTAATGAGTCTTAACAGGCATTCGCAGATGTCCGCGGGGGTGTTGGTTTTCGGCACGAGTGCATTTTCGTTGTCGGTTATTATCTCGGTCAATCCTTCTGAAGCAGAACAGACAAGGGGAATCTTCATGCACATCATTTCCAGAGCAACAATACCGAAAGGCTCTTGTCTTGAAGGCATACAACCAATATCAAAGGCATTCATAATATCATGAATATTTTCTCGAAACCCTGCGAAACAAACATGCGAAGCCGTTTCGTTTCTGTGCACTTCACTTTTCAGAGAACTCATCAAGGGTCCGTCACCGACAAGCAACAGCCTGACGTGAGGATTTTTTTGAAGAAGCAAAGGTATCGACCGGACAAGCAAATCAACTCCCTTTACCTCGTGGAGCCGACCGACAAAACCAATAACGATATCATCTTCGTTAAGGTCAAATTGCCGGCGTACAGATTTTCGCCTCTCCGAATTCGGCTGAAAAACGCCGATATCAATAGCATTATAGATAATATGTTTTTTTGATTTTGGAATCTTACTTTTTTTCACCAAGCGGTCTGCGGTGGCTTGAGAATTGGCAATGAATATTGATGCACGACTTTTCAATAATCGCAACATAAAGCGATAAAATGTATATTGGATTCCTCGTCGGAATATCGGGCCGTGTTCGTGGACGATGACTTTGACATTGCAAAAGAACGTGGCCAGCAGGGCGCCGAGGATGGGTTTGTGCAGATGGGCGTGGATGACGTCGATGTGCTGGTCGCGACAGATGTTCAGGATGGCAAGAAACTTGCGCGGATCATAAGGGACATACGGTCGATGGATGATCCGGCCGTGGATGGGGATATCGACCGGTTCAGGCCGCAGGGGATAAATGACATGCTCAATGCCTGGATCCTCATTATGCTCGACGATCTGTTTGAGGCACACCTGCGCCCCGCCGAGCCTGAGACTTCCGATGATATGCAGCACACGAATCGCCACCGTTATTCTCCCGTCAATCGGACAAATAGCTGTTTATAGGATTCGATGAGGGTCTCGATGGCATGGCGCCGTCGGACATACGCCAAGCCGTTTTGTGCCGGCTCCTTCCAGCGGTCATCGGTCAGCAGCCGGCGCAGATTCAACGCCAGCGTATCGGGCGTGCCGTCGCCGGCCAGACCGATGGCATGCCGGGTCAGGACGTCATCGGGATTGACCTTGAAGCTCAGGATCGCCGCGGCGGCCTTGCCGGCCTGGATGAAGGTGTTGGGAAAACCTTCGCTGTCGGAGGTGTTGACCAGCACCTTCGCTTCGGCAAAAAAGTGTTCGATCTCAGAAAAACCGACGTGGTCATAAAAGGTCAGGTTCGGCAATTGCCCCGCCCGCTGTCGCAATTGGTCATAGGCCACGTCGCCGGTGGCTCGCGGACAAACCATCACGAACGACTCCTGCGGGAAGGCCGCGGCCAGATCCAAAAATCGCTGCGGCCCCTTGACCGCGGCGCTGCGCCCGACCCAGAGAATCGTTTTCTTTTCCGCGGCGGGGACATCGGACAGGCGATGGCCGTTCGGAATGATGACCGAGTCGATGCCGAAATGACGCCTTAGATTGTCATGATCCTGACGGCTCTGAACGATGACCTGTGCGGCCTGTCTGAGCGAGCGGATAAACAGGCGCCCCAGCACGGGATGCTCTCGCGTATAGCCGCCGTCGCATTCGGCCTGACTGGCGGTCTTATAGACAAAACGGCGTCGGTATGTGCGGCAGAAATGCTGCACCAGCGGGACGCCCGGCGAGGCGGTTTTTAGCAGATAGATGGCCGCGTCGGCCTGTTTCAAAGCGTTCCAGATTTTTCGTGCACCGATGAGGGGATTTTGCGCAAAATCGAGGCTTTTGATCAGCCGCACGCTTTGTCGGGTTTCTATGTTGTCCTGCCCGTAATCGGCCGTGACAAACACCGGTTCGAACCGCTGGTCTTTGGCCAGTTCGGTCGCGATCAAATACAAATCGACCTCCGCTCCGCCGAAGACCGCCTCAACCTGCGGGTTGAAAATCGGGTACGCCTTGGGCGAGACAAAACAGATGCGAATTGTGTTTTGTTGTCGGTTCAATGGAGTTCGTAGTTCTTAGTTTGTCGTTTCCGGTTTTTTGTGTTCTTAACTTTTCATCGCTTCATCATAGTGTCTTCGCAGCGTTTTTTCTTCCGGGCCGCCCAGATGCGCCCACGGCAGGATCTGACCGGGCGTCAACGTGTGCTGGGCCGCGGCGTGGACATCCAGACCGACGGTCTCAAAGGCCCGCTGCCAGAGTGCAAAGTCAAACGTTTCATCCCACAGGTCAAACCGCGCACCGTTTTTCCAGGCCAGCTCGATGACCTCCGCCAGCCGCCGGTCGCCGCGTCCGAGGGCCGATTCGAGCACGCTGCGTTCGATGCGATGAAACTTGAACTGTACCGCACGGGCGTTCAGTTCGCGTTTGCGGTTGAGAATAATCGCGCGGGCGTTTTCGAAATACGCCGCGTCCTTTTGTCCCAGCCAGCCGAACGGGGTGTGCGGCTTGGGCACCAGCCAACTGACCGCGGCATTGACCGAGGCCAAATGGCCGTCCACCTCTTTGCGCAGCCGGGCGATATGGTACGACAAATCCACCATCGCCGCAATATCCGCCTCGGTTTCGCCGGGAAAGCCGACCATAAAATACAGCTTGACGCGGCGAAATCCCGCTTGGTAGGCCGCCCGTACCGCTGCGAACAAATCGGCGTCGGCGATGGGCTTGTTGATCCGTTTTCGAAGCGGTTCACTGGCGGCCTCCACGGCAATCGTCAGCCCGCTTTTGCGAACGCCGGCGACCATTTTCGGCAGCAGTTCCAGTTGTTTTTGCACCTTCAGACTCGGCACGGACAGACCGACATGCAGCGGTTCAAAATACTGCCTGAGCTTATCCAGCAGTTCATCCAGATAGGGATAATCGGCGGTGGAAAGGCTCAGCAGGCTGATGGTGTCATAGCCGGTCTGTTCATAGTGGGCCTGGGCAATCTCAAGGATGCGGTCAGGGCTGCGATAGCGAACGGGACGACGGCAAAAGCTGGCCTGACAAAACCGACATCGGCCCGGACAGCCCCGCATAATCTCCACACTGATGCGTTCGTGGACCGCCTGCACAAACGGCACGACCGGTCGGCTCGGCACGACGGCGTTCTCAAAATCGCTGACCACGGCGTTTTCAAACCGCACCGGTACGCCCTCAACGAGCGGGCTTAGAAACGCATCGGGATGTTCGTCCGCCGCATCCTGTGGGGAGACATAAAACCTCGGCACATACACACACGAAAACCGCCGGGCCGCTTGCAGCAAAAACGTCTCTTTGTCGCCGCCGTCGGCTTTTACTTGCTCATAGAGCGTCAACAAACCGACCAGCGCTTCTTCGCCTTCGCCAAGAACAAACAAATCGGCAAAGGCCGCCAGCGGCTCAGCGTAATTGGCCGCCTGTCCGCCGACGAGGACAATTGGATCGTCCTCGGTGCGCTGCGCGGAACGCACCTTCAGACCCGCCAAATCGAGCATATTCAAAAAGTTTGTATAGCACAATTCGTTGGTCAGGCTGAAACCGACCAGGTCAAACTCCCGAACCGGCGCGCACGACTCCAGCGAGAACAGCGGCAGATGTTTGTCCCGCATCACCGCCTCGGCGTCCGTCCACGGCGCAAAGACCCGCTCGGCGGCCCACCGGTCCACGCGATTGACCGCCTCATACAAAATCGCCAGTCCGGTATGGCTCATGGCGATTTCGTAACTATCCGGAAAGCACAAGGCCAGCCGCACCCGGCAGGCGTTCAGGTCTTTATGCACCTGGTTCATCTCGCCGCCGATATAGCGTCCGGGCTTTCGCACATAGGGCAGCAGCTCCCGGTCAATCCGATCCTTTACATCGCTGATGGTTTGGTGTAACATAAATGGCATTATACACAAAACATAAACCCAATATGAAGATAAATTTATGAAACAGTCCACACGCAATCTCTGGCTTCAGACGATCACCGGCGCGATGATTATCATTCTGCTGTTCTGGCAGGCACAGCGCGGGCGGATCGTCGAGCTGGACAGCGGTTTTCGGATGACGATGGGGACGTTTGCCCGCGTGCTGGTCGCAGCGTCCGATAAACAGGCCGCCGAGGCGAGCGTTGAAGCGGCGTTTGCGACGTTTGACCGCATTGAAGCGATGATGAGCGATTACGACCCGAATTCGCAGCTTTGCGAGGTCAATCGGCGAGCGTTCTTCGAGCCGGCGGCGGTGGATGCCGAGCTGTTTGAGGTGCTCTCGGCCGCCGCAGAGTACAGCCGTTTGTCAGATGGCGCGTTTGATATTACCGTCGGGCCGGTCGTTCAACTGTGGCGCGAAGCCCGGCAAACCGGAAACACACCCGACCCTGAGGCCATTGAACAGGCCCGCGCAAAGGTCGGCAGCCGACATCTGCTGCTGGATGACGAAAACCGAACCGTTCGCTTTGCCGTCGAAGGGATGCTGCTGGACGTGGGCGGCATCGCCAAAGGATACGCCATCGACAAGGCCGTCGAGGCCATGCAACAGGCCGGGGCGATTGGCGGGATGGTGGATATCGGCGGCGATCTGGCCTGTTTCGGGCGAGCCGTCGGCAACCAGCCGCATTGGTTCATCGGCTTGCAGGATCCGGATGATGAGCAAACGTATCTACTGCGGCTGCGGCTTGACAATCGGGCCGCGGCCACCAGCGGCGATTATCGACGGTTTGTGATCGTCAATGACCGAAAATACAGCCATATCGTCAATCCCGCCGCGGCCGAAACGGCTGAGCGTTTATCGAGCGTGACCGTGATTGCCCCGTCGGCGATGCAGGCCGACGCTTTGGCTACCGCAGTCAGCGTACTTGGCCCCGAAAAAGGCCTGGCCTTGATTGAAACCATTGACCAGGTCGAAGCGATTCTGATTCCCGCCGAACGGCCAAAACAACTGTTGAAAACCTCAGGGGCCGCGGCGTATGTCGTCGATTAGGCCGTTCAAAGCCGAGCCGCGAATGTGAGGCGGATGGCGATACCCACGATGTTACGTCCCCTATCGGGCGGCTCGCGCCGCCGCGCTATTGCGTTGCGTCATCGTACAATAGCCGAGCCGCGCAAGCGGCCGGATAATGTCGCGTCTTGGATAACGTTCAACACACACGCATACCTTATCGGGCGGCTTGCGCCGCCGCGCTGTTGTCCGCGCTGGTGCCTCCCCGAAGGGGCGGCATACCCCAGCCCAGGGCAACGCCCTGGGTTAAATAGGCCATACGCCCCGACGCTCTGAAAG
>DSDR01000156.1 GCA_011048645.1 Phycisphaerales bacterium | reverse complement strand
GTTATATCCGCGGCGCTGTCTGCCTGATGGGACTGTCCCCGGCGATATCAATCGCGATTGCCGTGTGGATTCGGCGGATTTACTTTTGTTGGCAGACTATTGGCTCCACAGTGATTATGATGTATTTGCGGTCGAACCGCTTGGCGACGATTTGATTGCCCGCTATCTGTTTGATGAAAATTTTGGCGACGTTGCGTTCGATTCATCCGGCAACAATCATCACGCAACGGTCGTCGCGGTAAATCCGGACACGATCTGGGACGAGCAAGGTGTTGAAGGCGCCTGTGTTCGTCTGGAAGATACGGACAGTTTCATTCTGCTTCCGGCCTCTGTTTTTGCCGATATAGGCCCCTCAGTGACGCTGTCGCTATGGATAGAGGGTCAGGCCGACGACTGGCCGACCGAGGTGGACAGTGTTGAATTTCTTACAGGCCCGCCGCCGCGACAAGAACATAACTGGGATCAGGCGGAATGGATGATTGATCGAGCGGAAGTCTTTGGTCCGAACTGGAATCATTATGCGTTTGTCAAAGACGGTCTGGTCAACACAATGCAGATATTCTGTAACGGCTTGCTGGTCGCCCGAAACGATGCGGCGTTCATGCCGACGAACGGTTCTGAGGCCGGACAGACCCGATTATCCTTGTCCAGACGGGGGGCCGGGCCTGTTAAAGTGGATGAATTGCGCATTTACAGCCAGGCACTGACACACGCGGAGGTGCTGTACCTTGCCGCCGGCCCTTCAGGACGGGCCTCTCAGCCGCTTGTGCCGGTTTTTACAGAAGCGGATTTGACCGGGGATGGTCACATCGGTTTGGCCGATCTGGCACACCTTGCTCGACACTGGATGGCGCATGTGTTTTGGCCGCGATAACCGGTGTTCTATGACAGCCTGAACAAATCCACGACCGACGATCAGGAGATTATGATGAACAGACGAACTTTTCTTAAGTATTGTACGGCGGCCTCCGGCTCATTGTGGACTGCCGCAGAGTTGTCCAATGCCGGGATTATGCTGACCAACCAAACCCTTCAGGTGCGTGTCGGCAAACACCGACCCAATGTGATTTATATCATGGCCGATGATTTAGGATACGGGGACTTAGGCTGTTACGGACAGACCAAAATTCGAACCCCTTATGTTGATAAAATGGCCGCCGAGGGAATGCGCTTTACGCAGCATTATTCCGGCAGCACAGTTTGTGCTCCGGCGCGATGCAGTCTGATGACCGGGCTGCACACAGGGCGCTGCTTTATCCGCGGAAACGCCACGCTTGCGCTGCGTCCGCACGATTTAACGGTCGCCGAGGTATTCAAGCAGGCCGGCTACCATACCGGCTGTATCGGCAAATGGGGACTTGGGGATATTGGAACGACCGGCCATCCAAACAACAAGGGATTTGATTATTTTTACGGCCATTTGGATCAGGTCTCGGCGCATCATTATTATCCCGACGCTTCCGGCCCCATCTGGGAGAATAAAGAAAATGCTTCGCTGGACGGCAAGACCTACAGCCATGACATCTTTACCGATAAAGCCCTGAACTACATCCGCCAAAACAAAGACCGTCCGTTCTTTCTGTATATGGCGTACACGATTCCTCACGCCGAGTTGGTCGTGCCGGAGGAGCCGGATTTAGTGGACTATCGTCAATTGGGCTGGCCGGAAACACCGTGGCCGGGCGGGCATTACGGCGCACAGGAAACACCGCGGGCCGCGTATGCCGCGATGGTGACGCGCGTGGACAGGGACACCGGACGGATTCTCAATCTGCTCAAATCGCTCGGTCTGGACGACAACACATTGGTTATTTTCACCAGCGATAACGGTCCCCATGCCGAAGGCGGCAACGATTGGGCCTTTTTCAACAGCAACGGACCGTTGCGAGGCATCAAGCGGGATTTGTATGAAGGCGGAATCCGTGTGCCGTTTATCGCACGCTGGCCCGGAACAATCAAGCCCGGCTCAACCAGCGAACACATCAGCGCTTTTTGGGATTTCTTGCCAACCTGTTGTGAGTTGGCAGGCCAGCCGGTCCCTGAGGACATTGATGGTATTTCCTACCTGCCTGAATTGCTGGGACACAGCCAGAGAACGCACGACTATTTGTATTGGGAGTTTTTTGAACATAATGGAAGACAGGCAATCCGTCAGGACAACTGGAAGATGGTCCGTCTGAATGTTAACAGTTATACAACCGAAGAAGGTTATCTGGCGGACGTCAATCCATCCAATATAAAACTGTACGATTTGTCCACGAACATTGGAGAGTCGGACACACAAAACCTGGTTGCTTCGCATCCGGACAAAGCGCAGGAATTGAAGAATCTGATTGACCAGGCGCACGTTTATTCTTCACAATTTCGTTTTGCGTGGGAATAAACCCGACGACAATAGAGTATTGATGTGCTGAGTAGATAAGTGCAGTTCAGCAGGCGATTTCAAATCAAAGGCCGATCTGCCAGAAAACCTGCGGTTGATTCGAGGATGCGCTGCCGAAGTTTGTCGGTTCTCTTTTGTCGGTTTTGCATCTGCATATCTTCATAAGGGGGTATCTACTTAAAACCAGTGAATTTCTATAAGCTCTTTTAAGACAGCAGATTGGATAAGTTCCGAAAACACCCCGCGTTTTTCTCATAAGGTTAATTCAAAAAGAGTCTTACGAAATTTTCGCTGGAGTCATGTATATAGCCCCAATTTTGTTAATGAAGCCTTCGACACTGGGGGTATTAATGACAGGTTCAGCTTGTTTACAAATTTCCCCTTATTTTTGCTTCTTTTTGAGAAAATAATCCGTGAGATATCATTGCATAAGTACGGAAGTACCACTCAAAGCTTGTTATAAGGCGGTAAACATCGTCTTTTGGCAATTTATTGTGGGGTAGATGGGCGGACGGTTGATTTTTGTGTTCATTGGAGCGTTCACAGTTTACCAGCGAAAGGAAAAACCAAGATGGGTGTCCCGAACAGCGTCAAGCCCATATTACGTGCGGCGAGATTTGGATGTGTCGTCCTGTTATGTTTCTGCGGTGTGGTGCACACGGCGGAAAGAAAGGCGACCAGTGAGTGGGTTTATCCGGGGCCGGATGGCAAGCTGGTTTACAAAACGACCTCGACCGGTGACCGAATTATGGATTTTTCACATGCCGGCTATATGGGCGGAGGGGTGTCATTGCCTGACGTGTCGGTCAAAATGACAGTCCGGCCATCAGGCAAAGACGATACTGCCGCGATTCAGTCGGCTCTTGATGCCGTTTCACAATTGCCGCTGAAGGATGGGTTTAGGGGAGCTGTCCTATTGGAACCGGGTGAATTTACCCTTTCTCGAACAATTACCGTTTCGACCAGCGGGGTCGTATTGCGCGGCAGCGGGGCCGAAGGCCCGACTCGCTCCACCCTGAAAATGACCGGCAGGCCTTTCAACGCGATTACCGTTCGTCTGTCCGGCGGTCGATCGCGGGGGCCGTCGCCGCCTTCCGCTCAAATTCGAACGACTCTTGCCGATAACTATGTTCCATCGGGTGCGATCCAAATCTCTGTCGTCGATGCAAGCCGTTTTTCGGTCGGCGATACCATTCACATCCGAAAACCGATTACCGCGGCGTGGGTCGAATTGATGCAAATGCATGATTTGGTCCGGGACGGTCGTCCCCAGACGTGGTTGTCAACCGGTTCAACCATCGATACCGAACGGCGAATTGCGGCTGTTTCAGGCAATACGATTACGCTGGATGTGCCGTTGTCCGATTCGTATGATTCAGCCTACCTGAATCCGCCGGGGACAGAAGTAATCAGGTTGAATCCGCCGGAACGTATCCGTCAGGCCGGCGTGGAAAGTCTTCATATTTTATCTCCGCTCCAACCGATCAGTCATTCTCAACCTCATTTTACGGCATTGAGAATGAACGGTCAGGACTGCTGGGCGAAAAATCTTGTCATTGAAGAGACGATGAACAGCGTATCCGTCGGCGGCCGTCGAATCACACTTCAAAATGTTGCGGTTAATCGCAAGGCGCGGCATCAGGGGTCTTCCCGCCCGGCGGAGTTTGCTCCTAACGGCAGTCAGGTCCTGCTGGACCGCTGTTCGGTCAATGCCGACAATGTGTGGTTTGTCGCCACCGGAGGCCGACTGTCCGGCCCGATTGTGGTCCTTAATGGCGAATTTCGCGGCGATAGTCGTGCCGAATCTCACCAGCGATGGGCCACGGGGATGCTTTTTGACAATGTGCGCGCTCCGCAGGGTGCGATTGAATTTCGCAATCGAGGATCGATGGGATCGGGGCATGGCTGGTCGATGGGTTGGGGGGTATTATGGAATTGCGTGGCCGATCACTATATAGTTCAGCAGCCGCCCGGTGCGGCCAACTGGGTCATCGGGTGTGTTGGTCGCAGTCGTCTTACCGCGAGACCTTTTGGTTCCGAGCCGCTATTGCCCGAAGGGATACTGGATTCACACAACGAGCCGGTAACGCCGCAAAGTCTGTATCTGGCGCAGTTGGCCGAGCGTCTGGGAACTGAAGCGCTCGGACATATCGGTTACTGAAAAACGGTTACAAAGAGCGGCACAAAAAACGTGCTGCCGACAGGTGCGGCATTATTTTTACAGAAAAAATGTGTAAGATTTCGTTGCCTTATGCGAATACAATAATAAGTCTGCATAAATGTGTATGTTGTTTGAATGTCAGCAAGCTGTTCGGTGTGGAGTTTCAATATGAAAATGAGTTCTAAATCGTTTCAAGTCAAAGTTCACCTTGTTTTTGTATGGTTTTTTCTGTGTTTTCCTGTGTTCTGTATTTCGGATGTCATTTTAGATGTTGATTGGGGTTCCTTTCTCTCTCGCAGTGACTTGGTATGGACGCAGTTGCCGACCGGCTGGAAGGACGGGGCGTTTACCGGCAACGGCATTATCGGAACGGTGTTCTGGCAGGAAGAGGACGGCTCTTTATTTTTTGAGGTCAGTCGAACGGATGCGTACGATCACCGTAACAGCAGTTCGATTTACACCGGCCGGTATCGTATGCCGCACGGGAATTTTACACTTGATTTCGAGGGTGATACCCCGACAGGTCAGTTGCGATTGGACCTGTGGAATGCCGAGGTTCGCGGCCAGATCAAGACCAGCCGCGGTTCAATGACGCTTCGCACCCTGACGCATGCGATTGACGACATCATTTTGCTGGAAATTCAACCAATTGGCGGAGAATCGCTGAATCTTGAGTGGCATCCGGATCTTTGTCAAACGTCTCGCCCGGAACAACGCGGCAGACCCGGCACGACGCCTTATCCGCCGCAAACACGCCATACGGTTGACGGCGTTACAGTCAGTGTACAGGAGATGCCCGACAGTCC
>DSDR01000066.1 GCA_011048645.1 Phycisphaerales bacterium | reverse complement strand
TACTCCTTCAATTTGTGGGATGATCCGACCGCGTGAATAGACGCCTTGGAAATCCGCTTTGCGATGGAACAAGGTTTCAGTAAAATTGGCGCCTTTGCTGAAACAGGTATTGATAAAACGGGCATCTTCAACGAATTGCGCTTTATTAAACAGCACGTATCCGTCAAACATCACCGTGCGAATCAGTGTGCGTCCGCCGAAAACCGCTTCCCGAAACGCACAGACCCGTTGAAATATACAGCCGTCAAAACCGGCGGCTTTTTCGAATGTCGCACCGATAAACCTCGCCTGTCCTGAAAAAACGGACATATTAAAACGCACATCGCCTTTAAAGATCACGCGCAGGCTCTCGGTGTTTTCCCACGGACCGGAAAAGGCGACATCTTCTTCAAATATGCAGTTGTTAAAATGAATGTCTTGTGTCAGAGTGATAGAACGTGAGACAGTGTCATCCCTTTCCGCGGGCGCCTCGGCCAGTGCAGCATTTAAATCCATTGTTCCTTTGATGCGGCATTGTTCCAAATGGATCGGATGGCCGGCGAGAAGTTCGTCCACTACCTGCGAGGCGTCAAGGGTATCGTGTTTTCGTTCAAAAATCACGTCATTTCCCCTCTGATTCATTCTTTTTCAGGGCATCCAGGCTGATCCGATTCGTCGGAGGCCTGCTTATGACGGATGGTTAAAATGACGGGCAACGGGCGTAAATAGCCCGGCGGACCGGGCGGCCGGTTGAGGATGCGAATCCGGTTGTTCTTATCGACAATGCCCAGGACGCTGCTGCCGCCCCCGTCCATATTGGCGGCGTCCTGACAGCCCAGATCGCTCATGAGTGTTGCCAATTCTTCCAGACTCATGCCTTCGCTGAATCCCGGCTGCCTGCCATCGGCAACCGCCAGAACCAACCGGTCGCCGCGTTCATTGACGCCGATAGCCGTACGCGGATGCAGCGGACCGCCCTTTTCGACGATGACCTGACCGGCCTTGAGGATTTGCTGAAAGCCGCCGACGCCTTCCTGGATTTCAGCGTCTTTCGGATCGCCGATAAAGGCCCGGCCTTGTTTATTTGTCCAGACCGATACGCCGCGATGCGGGCTGCGAACCACGCCATCGGACGCGGCCAGGCCGGAAATTATAACGTTCATCGGATAGACCGGTCCCCACGGCGTCCATGGATTGGTATTGACAAACACCATCAGCTGCGGATGGGCCGCCAGCTTGCGCGGATCGGCACGGACGGCGTTTCGGTCTTCTTGCGGCGGATTGTCGCCAATGACAACCGCCAGCTCGACCGTGTCCTGCGACAGGTCAATCTCCAGTACATGCACGCGAATCGGCCGCGGCTCATCAAACGGATAAAACGCATAGCTGATACACGGTAAATGGTCAACACTGACGGGCTGTTCGAGGGCATTGGGGTCGCTGGCCGGTGCAGATGTTTCGGCAAGAACAGTTCCCGCCCACAGCAGCAGGGTCAGCAGGAGCCACGCAGATGTTTTTGAATTTTTCATCGTTCTCAATCCGGCTGGTCTTGCAGAAGCATAAGAATGTCTTCTTTTTTGGGCAGTGCGTCGTGCAGGCCGAAGCGGCTTCGGGCCAGCGTCTCGGCGGCAACGGCAAACTTGACCGCCCTGTCTGGATTGTCGCCGCTGCCGCAGCTTGCGGCCAGGGCGCCGGCAAAGGCCGACTCACAGCCGGTCTGATCGACCACATCCAGTGTAATGCCGGGTATGCGCCGCTGTCCCTGCCGGTCGATGACCAGCGCGCCGTGCCAGCCCATACTGATGACGACGCATCGAGCGCCGCAGGCGACCAGTTCGGTACCGATAAACTTCAGATCGCCGTCGCCGCCGGCGCCAAGCTCCGAGGCGCAAACAATGCCCTCAAATCGCAAAATAATGACATCGGCGTTGTAGAAATCAACCGGCCAGTCAATCGACCGCAGCACTTGTCGCTCCACGCCCGGCAGGCGTGCTTCGAGCACGACGCGGGTTTTATGCAGGCCGGCCGTGCGGATGGCCGAGACCGCCGCCGTCGGCGGGATGCCGTCGCTGACCAGACAGACATCGGCCGTCTGAATGAGCTGTTCGGCCCCGGCGTATTCGATTTCATCCCGTCCGAGCACCCGATTGGCCCCGGCTGAGCGGCAGCTTCGATTTTCGCCGTTGCCGTCCACCATCGTTACGACGATACCGGTACTGATGGCCTGAGTCAAATAAACCAGATCGGTGGATACGCCGTACCGCCGCAGGGTTTGTTTGATCATCTCGCCGAAACAGTCTTCGCCGATACGCGAAAGCAAATAGACCTCGGCGCCGCACAGTGCGGCCTGAATCGCCTCGTTCAGTCCGGCTCCGGTCGGTACACAGGAAAAACCGGACCCTTCGACCGACCTGCCGGGTTCGGGAAACATCTCGCATTTGACCGCCATATCCACATAGGTCGGCCCGACCACAAGGACTTTGGGAATCCGTTCTGTCATTGTTACACCTCGCTGTGCTCACATCAACCTTGTCTTTGTCAGACCACTATACCCTGAATATCGCGTCGATAAAAGCAATTTTTTGGGCAAATGGCGGTGTTTAAGGGTTTGCCGTCAGGTTGCATTCTGATTGGGCGGCTATCGGGCGGCTTGCGCCGCCGCGCTACTGATTGTTAACGTATTTCACCGGGTCGCGCAGCCCGGCCTGTTCGAAGCCTTTGAGTCGCAGTCGGCAGGCGTCGCAGCGGCCGCAAGCCCGGCCTGCGGGATCAGGATCGTAGCAGCTATGGGTCAGGGCGTAATCGACGCCCAGCTCAACCCCCCTGCGTATGATTTGGGCTTTGGTCATCTCGATAATCGGCGTGCGGATGCGATAGGTGCCCTGCCCCTGCACGGCCCTGGCGGTCGCAAGATTGGCCATTTTCTCAAAGGCTGCGATGAAGGCCGGGCGGCAATCGGGATAGCCGCTGTAATCGAGGGCGTTGACGCCGATGAAGATGTCCCACAGCCCCAGCACCTCGGCCCAGGCCAGCGCATAACTGAGAAAAACGGTGTTGCGAGCAGGAACGTAAGTAATTGGTATTTCAGAGGATATGTCAGTTCTGTCAGCGGGTACCGCAAGGGCCGGATCCGTCAGGGCCGACCCGCCGAAAGCCGCCAAATCGATCGTGATGAACTTGTGCTCGAGCACATTGAAGGCCGTTGCGATTCGTCGGGCCGCCTGAATTTCGCAGGCGTGTCGCTGACCGTACTGAAACGTCATTGCGTAACAGTCGTACCCCTGGTTTTTGGCGATGGCCAGTGTGGTGGCCGAGTCCAGCCCCCCGCTGAGCAAGATGATCGCTGATTTCGTGGACATTTTTGTCGAATTCCTTGATAACAATTCCGGTTTGCACTAAAATACAAAGGTAATTTAGCATTTTTTGAACAAAAACTCACTGTTTTTTTGACGGAATGGAAGTCTGTATGAGTGATAAGCCGCCCATCGAACTGTTTGACAACCCCCGCCCCGGCCGGGATTACACCATTACGATCCACTGTCCGGAGTTTACGAGCGTGTGTCCCAAGACGGGACAGCCGGATTTTGGCGAAATCCTGATTGAGTATGTCCCCGATAAATCCTGCATTGAGCTGAAAAGTCTGAAATTTTATATGCAGAGTTTCCGCAATCAGGGGATTTTTTATGAGCGATTGACCAATGATATTTTGGATGATCTTGTTTCGGCCTGTCGGCCGCGCTGGATGCGGATCACCTCGCAGTTTACGCCGCGCGGCGGGATCACCACCGAGGTGCGGGCAGACTATTCAGCCGAAACAGCGTACTGACTGCTGAGTGCGGTGATTCATAGCGGTGTCAATGTTATTTCATAGAGGGCAGGACCATGGCGATCAGCTTTCATTGTGAGTCGTGCAAAAAGAAAATCAAAGCGCGGGACGAAACAGGGGGCAAATGGGGCAAGTGCCCGTATTGCCAACATCGGTGTTATATCCCCCTGCCGAAATCCAATGATGAACCGGAGCTGAAGCTGGCGCCGATTGACGAGGCCGAAGAAACACAGGTCAATGAGCTGATGCGTGAAACGTATGACCTGACGCACAAGATATTGAAGGAACGTCAGCCGATTGACGACGGACCTCAAGACGACCCAAACGCCCAAAAGGCTGCTGAAAAAGAGGTCATCAAGAATTCTATTCTGTATCTTCGTCAGATGGCCGACGGGGAGCTGACGCAGGCCGAGCAAACATTCGAGTCTCTGCACCGCCACAAAAAGATCGCCCAGCGTGTACTTGGTGCGATGGCGCGGGCCGAACATCCGGAGCCGGAGCTTGCGGACTTGTCCGACGGCGTGCTTCAGGGTTTGATTCGCGACGCACTGGCAAAACTCAGCGCGTAATTTATCGACAATGCGCGGTCAGTTCGCTCGAAATTATCTTACTGCTTCATTTGTTTTGCTGGGGCTACTTGTCCTGATGGGCAACGGCAGACACGACGGCATACACCTGTCTGGCGCCGGCGGCCTTGAGAACGTTGGCGCATTCGGTTAAGGTCGCGCCGCTGGTCGTAATATCATCGACCAGGACGACGGTTTTGCCTTCGAAGGGATGGCCGCGACGGACGGCAAAGGCGTTTTTGACGTTGCGGCGGCGCTGGGCTTCGGTCAGATTCCACTGGCGCTTGGTGTAGCGGGTTCGGACCAGGTCGGTGCAGATACGAGCCGGCGGCGTACACAGATGACGCGATAGGTAGAAGGCCTGATTATAGCCGCGTTCCAGTCGTCGCCGCCAATGGAGAGGGACGGGCACGAACAAGTCGATTTGACGCGCAAAGCTACTAACGGTCAGCGCGTCGCGCATCATCCGGCCGAGCCGCGGAGCGTATTCGGTGCGCTGGTGGAATTTGAACGCCAGAATCAGGCTGCGCAAGGCCGTTTCATAGACGCCGGCTCGGATGATACCATCGAATGCAGGCGTTTCGTTCTGACAGGCGCCGCAGCGGTTGTTGACAATGCCGAAGGGGCTGGCGTTGCGGCCGCACCGACGGCAGTAATCGCCGGCAACGTTCCGCGTCAGTTCCTGCCAGCAGGTCAGGCACAAACCGTCATTTTGCCTGTCAATCGGCGTCCGGCATAGAAGACAATACGGCGGAAACAGCAAATCGTCCAGTCCGGCAAAGCCCCGGCACACTCGATCCCACAGGCGAGTAACAGGTTGTCGCACGTGTGTCAGCATCCGATTCGCAGTCCGCCGAAAAGACCTACTCAATTTCTCTGACGCGATAGCGCAAAACCCTTTTTTTCATCCAACGCACCGCCAGCAAATCAAAAAAAGCCTTAAACACGCGATTCCAAACCCCGTATTTGGCCTGTCCGGCGTAACGCGG
>DSDR01000239.1 GCA_011048645.1 Phycisphaerales bacterium | reverse complement strand
TTTCCAATATGATTCGCGAGCTGGATCGCCCCGCTATGCAGGTGATGATCAAGGCGGTCATCCTTGAGATCAATTTGTCGGATATGACGTCGCTGGGCATTCAGTTGGCCACTGATCAGCGGGCGTTCGGCTCGACGCTTGGCCCCAATGCGCTGACCGCACTGAACACCCTGCTGTACCGAGGCCCGCAACGCGGTTCGACGTTGGATGACGGTTCAACAACGCACTTCAGCGCCGTAACCGATGCGGACATCGCCGTTCTGGTGGATATGCTGGTCAAACATGGCAATGGTCGCGTTCTCAATCAGCCGACCCTCTGGACCAAAGACAATGAAGAAGCGGTCTTTGTCAAGGGGCAAAAGGTGGCCTTCATCACCGGCGACCAGACCGATGCGACCCGACAGGGCATCACACGCTCCTATGAATTTGAAGATGTCGGCGTCACCCTGCGGATTCGGCCTCGCATTACACCCGAAAAGGCGGTGGATCTGACCGTCAATCTGAATATCTCGCAGATCAGCGCCGAGGAATTGAACCAGCAGCCGGTGCGTTCCAACCTCGACTCGACAACGCATATGATCATCAACGACGGCCAGTCGGTGATGATGGGCGGCATTTTATACCAGAACGAGGACTTTATTGAGCATAAGATTCCTTTGCTGGGCGACCTGCCGCTGTTGGGCAATCTGTTTCGGCATGAGCTGAAGTCCCAGACCAACAACGAATTACTGGTGTTTGTCACGCCGCATGTGATTGACGAGATGGTACTCGGCGAGATTCCCGCCGACGCTGACGGCGTCGAATTTCACCGGCAATCCCGTCAGCGTCTGGACGAATCCGTGGACTCCCTGAACCGGTTGTTTATGCAAAATCGCCAGTTAACGCCCGCCGAGGTCGAATAAATAACGAGTTGATAAAAAAATAAAAAAAATTTAAGAAAAGCGTTGACACGAAGGGTGCATTCTGCTATTTTGATAATTGCTCCTTCTGCCGCCTGTGGAGATAGCCCTGGGTAGTCTCACCGACTACTTTTCCTCCTTCGCTCCACAGGCGGATTTTTTATGCGCAAAAAACAATAAAAGAGAAACAGGGTTTTTATTGTGTTTAATGGATATTATATCTTTTTATGAAACACAGGAGGTGTTCTTACGTGTAGTTGATGCCGTTTAACTTCTTATTTTTCCATTGCTTGGAACAAAACATCCCCGCCGTTAAGGGGGGCGGTTTTATAAATCCTCGTCGTCCCAGTCGTCTTCCTCATCCCAGCCATCATCGCCGTACTGGGCCGGCGATTCGCCGTGTCGATCAAGAATTCTTGGATAGGAATTGTCGTCCGCTTTGCCGTCGGTTTGCTCGACCGTAATCCAGTGCAGCCATTCATCACCGAAGTCGAAAAGATAGAGGAAACGATGCTTTTGGCTCAGTCCGAGTGTCTGAATGGCCGTGCGCGCGGCGTCTTGAGGCGGCTCTGCTCTGGCAAACATCCCTAACATCATCGTCAACCCATCCTCAAGGGCATACGGATGGGTAAACTCGGGAAAATCGGTAAATTTCCGGATGCTCTTGCTTTTGACCTCAGTCGGCGGGATATAAAACGAATACAAGTGCTCTTCTTCCCGATCAAATGCGTCAAAAATGGCGTTGTGCAAATCGTGCAGCGTCTGACCCCCGCGCAAGGCAATACGCCGCCAGATCTTAGTGTCGTCCACAAGCTCCACCCGGAACACATAGACACTGCCGGTCATTTTTGACAAGTTTTTCACCGGCGGCGCCCCCGGCAGCAAGTCGTCCTCCTGCTGCCCCGTAAAATCAAGAAAAAAATCAGCCAATTCGTAAAAGGCGTCCTGCTGTCTCTGGCTGGGGGCGTCCTCGGCTTGTCCTTCCAGGTGATCGATCAAGTCGTCCACTTCCTCTTCGGTCAGGTACAGCTCATAGACGTTGTTTCGCTTGACCGCGACGCTGACGCAGCGTCCCAGCTCTTCATCCATACGCGGACGGGTCTTTTGCAATAGCTCCCATTGCTTGCCGGACAGTTCAATCTTGATTTTTTCTTCCGGTGACTCTGCAAAATTCATCAGATAATCCTTTTTTTTGTAACTCCAGAACGTTTTTTTATTGGACTTTCCGCAAACAGATTATAAACAATCGGACGTACCCCGGAAATAAAAAAATTCTTCGGCAGCAAAATGCCGCATTTATACAGAACCCTCAGACAAGAGAATATCGAGTACGGCTTTGGAAAAATCCGTCAAATCCGCATTGCAGACCCAATCCGCCAGATGATCCATTCCCGTTGGTTCGCGATTGACGATAGCCAATTTCGAGCCGAACTCCCGTGCCAGCATTGCGATGCCCGCAGCCGGCTGAACCTGTAAAGACGATCCGAAAACGCAAAACAGCTCGGCCTGTTCTGCGGACAGTCTGGCTGCGGTCAGCGCCTCCAGCGGGATCATATCACCGAAAAAGACAATATCCGGACGCACAACCGCACCACATTCGGCGCAGCAAGGCAGCCTGCGGCTTTGAATCTGAGCTTCAACCCAAGAGCGGTCGTAGGTTTTGCCGCAATGGGTACAATGAAACCCGGTGACATTGCCGTGAAATTCGACGACGTTTTCGGAACCGGCCTTCTGGTGCAGGCCGTCGATATTCTGAGTAATCAAAAGGTCCACCAGCCCCCGTCGTTCCAACTCGGCCAGCATCGTATGCGTCGTGTTCGGCTGTTTGTCCGCCAGCGGATGAATGTGCTCAACCGCGATTTGATAATACGCTTCCGGCCGGCTCAGGAGAAAATCCAGCTCAAATGTCTTTTGTGAAATCCTCGAATACAGCCCATCAGTACTGCGAAAATCGGGAATACCCGAGGCGGTCGAGACCCCGGCGCCGGTCAACACGGCCGTATAGTCCGATGACTTCAAAATATCCAAAAATTGCCTGGCTTTCTCTTGAACGAGCATGCATAAGTCCTTGATTTTTTAATGTGATAAATTCAATTATAGCATTGAAAACGCCGATTTACACCCCCTTTGTCAATAAAACGGTGCGAACAACCATAAAAATGATTGACTTATTGACTGTCGCTTTTTAGAATCTGCCGGATTTTGAACTTATTTCTATCGGATTAGAATCAATAATGTTAACTATAATCAGGAAGGGATGGCAGTGGCCGACACACTGAACGTTTCCGAAATTCAGGACATTTTACAAAGCAAACTCGACAAGGCCAATCTTCAAAAACTGATCGCGTTGAATAATCCCCGACTCAACGCCTTTGTGGCCGATGCCGTGGAATTGACCGAGCCGGACAACGTGGTCGTCTTTACCGACGCCGAAGAGGATATCGCCGCGATTCGGCAGTGGGCCGTCAACGGCGGCGGCGAGCATCCCCTGGCAACCGAAGGGCACACCTATCATTTCGACGGCCCCAATGACCAGGGACGCGACACCTTCAGTACCCGTTATCTCCTGCCCAAAGGGATGGAACTGGGCGAGAGCCTCAACTCTATCGAGCGCGACGAGGGGTTGGGCGAAGTACGTTCCTTTCTCAAAGGCACAATGAAAGGGCGGACGATGATGATTTGTTTTTGGTGTCTGTGTCCGACGGGTTCGGATTTTTCTATCTCCTGTGTCCAGATCACCGACTCGCCTTATGTCGCTCACAGCGAAAGTATTCTATATCGTCCCGGCTATGAGCAGTTCAAACGTCTTAACGGCGGAGAAAACTTTTTCCGCTTTCTGCACAGCCAGGGCGAACTCGATGAAAACGGCTGCAGCATCCACTGGCAAAAGCGCCGCGTCTATATCGACCTGACGCAGGATATGGTCTATTCGGTCAATACCCAATACGCCGGCAATACGGTCGGATTGAAAAAACTGGCCCTGCGGCTGGCGATTCAGCGGGCCTCCCATGAAGGCGATTGGCTGGCCGAGCATATGTTCATTATGGGCGCGGTCGGGCCGAATGACCGTATTACCTATTTTGCCGGCGCGTTTCCCTCGGCCTGCGGCAAGACCAGTACCGCCATGCTGCCGGGGCAAACCATCGTCGGCGATGATATTGCCTATTTCCGCAAACGCTACGGCAAGGCATACGCCGCTAACGTCGAGCAGGGCATCTTCGGCATCATCAACGACGTGAACGCCGAAAATGATCCGGTGATCTTCAAGGCCCTGAAAACCCCCGGCGAGGTCATTTTCGGAAATGTCCTGATCGCTGACGGCAAGCCCTATTGGGAGGGCATGGGCGAGGAAATTCCCGATAAAGGCGTCAATTTCAGCGGTCCGTGGCACAAAGGCAAAACCGACAAAGACGGCAATCCCGTCCCCCCGTCGCACAAGAACGCCCGTTACACCATTCGGCTTTCGGCCCTGGATAATCTGGACAGCCAAGCCGACAATCCCGAAGGCGTACCCGTCGGCGGCATCATCTACGGCGGACGCGACAGCGATACCCAGGTACCGGTCGAGCAGGCCTTTGACTGGGCCGAGGGTATCATCGCCAAAGGCGCCGCCATCGAATCGGAAACCACCGCCGCCACCCTCGGCAAGGCCGGCGTGCGAAAGTTCAACATTATGGCCAATCAGGATTTTGTTTCGATTCCGCTGGGCAGGTATATCCAGAACAATCTGGACTTCGCCGTGGGACTGGAACAGCCTCCGGCCATCTTTTCGGTCAACTATTTTCGGCAGGATGAAAACGGTAAGTTTCTCAACGGCAAGCTGGACAAGATGATCTGGCTGCTCTGGGCCGAGCTGCGAGTCAACGGCGACGTCGATGCGTTGAAGACCCCGACCGGCTGGATTCCCAAATATGAAGATCTCGTGCCGCTGTTTAGAAGCAAACTGAAGATTTGCTATTCAAAAGAGGCCTACGAAAAGCAGTTTACCGTGCGTGTGGCCAATCTGCTGGCCAAATACGAACGCGTTGAAAAAATCTATCGCGAAAAGGTCAGCGACACGCCGCAACTGGTTTATGAGATCTTCGAGGCCATCCGCAAACGCCTCAAAGACGCCCAGGCTCAACACGGCGACACCATCAGCCCGTTTGCCCTGTAAATTCAGTCTGTTTGTGTTTGCGATCTCAAAAGGCGACTTGCCTGGTCGGCTGTCAAGGCCGTTATTGACCAGACATGTCGCTTTTTTGTTCATGGCGTGTTTGTCTGGCATCAGCGCAGGCGCAATAATTACCGTTGGCCCGGACGACGACGATTTTACGAGCATCCAAGCGGCCATTGATTTCGCTGAAGGCGGTGATGAAATCATTGTCGCGCCGGGGATGTACTCTGAGGCTATCAATTTCAACGGCAAGGCCGTGCGGGTGCGCAGCAGCGGCGGGGGGCTGGCGATTGGCCGGTCAGGAGGAGGAGT
>DSDR01000068.1 GCA_011048645.1 Phycisphaerales bacterium | reverse complement strand
GACGGCGCTATCAGTCATTGGTTTTCCCGTAAGACAAGTCCCCGACGCCGTGATGACCGACATCCTCCGCGGCGGCATCGACAAAATGCACGAGGCCGGCGTCTCGGTTATCGGCGGGCACAGTATCAACGACAGTCAGCTCAAGGCCGGCTTTGCCGTAACCGGCGTGGTGGATAAACACCGCATCTTTACCAACGCCGGCGTCAAACCGGACGATGTGCTCATCCTGACCAAACCGCTGGGCACAGGAATTGTGGCCTTTGCCGCTCAAATCCGGAAAGCCGCTGCACAAAGCCTTCAGGCCGCAGCCAAGTCGATGACGCAATTGAACAAAATCGCCGCCGAATTGATGATTCAGCACAATGCCCATGCCTGCACTGACGTTACGGGCTTTAGCCTGATGGGACACCTGGCGGAAATGGCCCTGCGCAGCGGCGTGGATGTCGAGGTGTGCTGGGACCGCATCCCCCTGCTGGACGGGGTACTGGATTATGTCGCGGCGGGTATTCTGCCCGGCGGCATCGAACGCAACAAAGAATCCTGCGGCCACGCCGTATCCCGCGACGCCGAAGTCAGCGAACTGATGGAAGATATGCTCTATGACCCGCAAACGTCCGGCGGCCTACTGATCGCCGTCAGGCCTGACAATGCCGAGGCCCTGCTCAAAAGTCTGCACAACGCAGGCGTCACCGCCGCCGCTATCATCGGCCGAGCAGCCGCCTCCGGCACAGGCCGTATTCACTTGAAAACCGACCACACCCGTACACAGCCCGACCCTGTCAAATCCGCCGAACGCGCCGTGGCGCGTCAAAGCACGCCGCACCCCGTCCAGTCGGCCGAGTCAGCCGCTGCAGCACTGGAATGCTGCTGTCCGTCAACTACAGCAAGTCCCCCGGTCGGGACGGAGGCGACGTTTCAGCAGTTTCTGGCCTCGGCCGGTCGCCCCGGGAGGCTGGATGCGGTAACTAAGCAGGCCGTCAATATCGCCCTGAGCGTCCTGACCCGATGCGAACCGTGCCTGAAGATCCATCTGAAAAAGGCTCAAAAAATGGGCTTTTCACAGGCCGAAATTGACGACGCCGCCTGGCTGGGTATTGCATTCGGCGGCTCGCCGGCTATGATGTTCTATAAACAGCTAAGTGATAAGGCAAAGGATAAAGGGTAAAGGGTGAAATTTGTGGCACGGGCTTGCAGTCCGTGAAAACACGGCCAAGATGGCCGTGCTGCGTTTTTCCTTTTTCCTTGACTATCGGAGGTGACAGGCAACCGGTGTTGCTCCCGGTCTTCAAAACCAGCGTGGGGCGGCGATCCCGTCCCGGGTGGGTTCGACTCCCATTCGCCTCCGCCATTTTTTTGTTAAGAGGTCGTGCCGTTAATCTCGCTTCAGTTTGGCCATCATCGCCGCATACCCTTTGCTGATGTGCGGTCGATCGGCCAGGTGCAGCCGGCTGAGCACCTTCTTGATGGTTTGTTCGTCCGGGCCTTCCACCTCGACGAAACAGCCCAACGGCGGCACATTGTCCAGACAAACCTCACAGCCGTCCAGCTCCCACAGACATCGCGTTTTTGATACCGTTACATACGTTTGGTACCCCAGCCGATTGAAAATATCTGTCATTGCCCTTCCGTCGGCGATCTGCGTTTCAATCTCTTCACGTGTCTTATAAGCGCCGCCCTGCCGCGGCCCTTTGAAGGTCAGAATCGAAACGGCATTGCCGTCGGTTGTTTCGGTGCGGATCCGAAGTCCGCAGCGGTTTTTTTTCAGCATACCGGCGGCATCTCGAAAATGGACGTCGTGCTGAACGCGCTCGGCAACAAAACGCGCACCGACCGCCTTGAGACGTTCGGCCATCGACTCAAGAGATTCGACTTTGATCTTGGCCTCGATTTCCAGACCCATTCAAGACACCTGCGCAAAATAGACGACATAATTTTTGCCGTAGCGCCTGGCGCATTTGGGACACGTTGTGTAATACATCAAGTGCCGTTTGATAGTCTTGCCCTTGTCAATAACCCACTCCTGCATCTGTTTGCACCACAGGCGTGTATCTTTGTAGGGCCCCTCGAACACTTTTGAAAGGAATGTCCCGCTGATGGTTACATTATCGGCCTGCGGAACCTGTTTGCCAACCTCAAGATAAAGCTCCATCGTCCACGGCGAAATGTGATCCGACAGAGCCAGCGGCGGCTGCGGCGTAAAGGCGCCTGCCTTGTCGATTTTGTCCATACACCGCACTATCACCTTGCCGAAATTCAGCGGTATATGCATAAAACAACGCACCTTGTCTTTGATGAACAACTTACCGTCCCACTGAAACTCTTTTTCGTCCCATGGAGTCGGGTCGAACTTTGGGCAGCAGCCCGTCTCTGAAGGATATGGATTGTTCATCTCGTTTCTCCTGTTAAACTACGATATTGACCAATCGCGATTTAATGACGATGACTTTTTTGGGCGTTTTGCCGTTCATAGCCGCCTGCACTTTGTTCGAGGCCAGCGCCTTTTGCCGAATCGTTTGCTCATCGGCATCGGCGGCCAGGACAATCTTGTCCTTGATCTTGCCGAGCACCTGTACGGCCAGTTCCACCTCTTTGGCCTTGCACAACTGAGGATCATAGGTCGGCCACGGCGCATAGGCCAGTGTATCACAATGGCCCAGCCGCTGCCAGAGTTCCTCGGCGATATGCGGCGCAAACGGCGACAGCAGCAGCACGAACGTTTCAACGACCTCTTTCGGGCGGACGTTCCGCCGCGCCAGATGGTTAATAAAAATCATCATCTGACTGATGGCCGTATTAAACCCGAAACCTTCAATGTCTTCAGTCACTTTTTTTATCGTCTGGTGCAGCAGCCGCGTCGTTTCTTCATCCGCCGGGACGTCCTGAATCGCCGCCGTCGGCGCACCGCTGTCGGTATCGATGATCGTCCGCCAGACTTTGTTCAGAAAACGATGTACCCCTTCAACGCCCTGCATACTCCACGGCTTGGTCGCCTCCAGCGGCCCCATAAACATCTCATACAACCGCATCGAATCGGCGCCGTACTGCTCGATCACCGCGTCGGGGTTGATGACGTTGCCGCGGGATTTGCTCATTTTCTGGTTGTCCTCGCCGAGGATCATCCCCTGGTTGACCAGCTTCTTGAACGGTTCCGGCGACGACGTATAGCCCAGATCGTACAGCAGCTTGTGCCAGAACCGCGAATAGAGCAGATGCAAAACCGCGTGCTCGGCCCCGCCGATGTACAAATCCACCGGAAGCCAGTATTTTTCCTTTTCCGAATCAAACGCGGCGGCGGCGTTTTTCGGATCGGTATAGCGCAGATAATACCAGCAGCTTCCGGCCCACTGAGGCATCGTATTGGTCTCGCGCCGGGCCTTGGTCCCGTCGGGCAAGGTCACGTTGACCCAATCGGTCGCCTTGGCCAGCGGCGGTTCACCGGTGCCGGTCGGTCGAAAGTCATCCACATCCGGCAGACCCAGCGGCAGCTCGCTTTCATCCATCGCGATGACCTGCCCGCCTTCGGTGTGCAGAATCGGGAACGGTTCGCCCCAGTACCGCTGCCGACTGAACAGCCAGTCCCGCAGCTTATAATTAACGGCCTTTTTACCCAGGCCTTTTTCTTCGAGCCAGGTCGTGATTTTTTCCTTAAATTCCGGCGTGCTCAATCCGTCAAACTGACCGGAGTTGATCGCCGTTCCGTCACCGGTGAAACACAATCGTTCCGCGGCCGCCTCTTTGGCCAATTCCGGATCATCAGGCCGTACCACCTGAATTATCGGCAGATTGAATTTTTTGGCGAATTCGAAATCACGGTCATCGTGGGCCGGGACGGCCATAATCGCTCCCGTCCCGTAGCTGATGAGAACGTAATCGCTGATCCAGATGGGGATTTTCTCGCCGTTGACCGGATTGACGGCATACGCGCCGGTAAACTGGCCGGTTTTTTCTTTGGATAAATCCGTCCGATCCAGATCGCTCTTTGTGGCGGCCTGCTGTCGATAGGCTGTCACGGCCTCTTTATGCTCCAATGTGGTTATCTGTTCAACCAAGGGGTGCTCCGGCGCCATCACCATATACGTTGCCCCGAACAGCGTATCCGGACGGGTCGTAAAGACGCGCAGCGCCGCATCGTGTCCGACGACCTTGAAATCCACTTCCGCCCCGACGCTCTTGCCGATCCAGTCCTGCTGGAGTTTTTTAATCGATTCGGGCCAGTCCACCTCATTCAGTCCTTCCAGCAGCCGCTCGGCATACTTGGTAATCCGCAGCATCCACTGCCGCATCGGCTTGCGGATGACCGGATGGCCGCCGCGCTCGCTGACGCCCCCGACGACTTCTTCGTTGGCCAAAACCGTTCCCAAGGCCGGACACCAGTTGACCGGTGCATACGATTCATAGGCCAGCCGCTGACTGTCGATATAATTCCGCACGGCCTCATCGCCCTGCGACTGAATCTCGTCGGGGATGGGCAGCTCTTCTATCGGTCGGGCCTTTTGCTGTACCTCGTCAAACCAGCTATTGTAGAATTTCAGGAAAATCCACTGCGTCCATTTATAGTAGCCGATGTCGGTCGTATCGACCTGACGATCCCAATCGTAGGAAAAACCGAGCGCCTGAATCTGCCGCCGCATATTGTCGATATTTTTCTGCGTCGTTTGGGCCGGGTGCGTACCGGTCTGAACGGCGTATTGCTCGGCCGGCAGCCCGAAGGCGTCCCACCCGATCGGGTGCAGCACGTTAAAGCCGCGCATCCGCTTGTAGCGGGCTACAATATCGCTGGCCGTATAGCCTTCCGGATGCCCCACGTGCAGCCCTGCCCCGGATGGATACGGGAACATATCGAGCACATAGTACTTGGGCTTGCCCGCCGCGGCCGGGTCCGAGCCGTCCGGCGTACGAAAGGTCATGTGAGCCAGCCAAAAATCCTGCCATTTCTTCTCAATCCGGTTAAAATCGTATTGTCCATCCTGCATAAAAGCCGTCCTGCCTGTCGCTAAAGTCATAATAATCCATATTGTTACCGAGTAAAAGGCTAATTATATCCAATCGCTCCGAAAGAGCAAGAGGCCGGTAATTACCACAATTCCGGGCGATTGGCCGACGGACAGTATTTGGCAATGACGCAGTTGGCACAATCAGGCTTGCGGGCTTTGCAGACGGCTCGGCCGTGAAAGACCAGGCAATGGCTGAACATCGTCCAGCCGCCGTATTTGGTCTTCGGCACGATTTGCATCAGGTCAAACTCAAGCCTGGCCGGGTCGCGGTGTTCCGACAGTTCCAGCCGACGGCTCAGGCGGATGACGTGCGTATCGCAGACGATTCCCTGCACACCAAAGCAATTGCCCAAAATGACATTGGCGGTCTTGCGGCCGACGCCGTTGAGCGAAAGCAACTCGTCCATTGTCCGGGG
>DSDR01000296.1 GCA_011048645.1 Phycisphaerales bacterium | reverse complement strand
CGGCGTTTGCGGAGGTCTGTCTTTGACCTTTTCGATGGAGTTGACATGCAGACGCATTTCCGTAAGCATCTGCGCAGCCTGTTCAGGGCCGGACGCTTCCACCGTGCCGGTCATCAGCCGACCGGCTTCAGTCACTGATTGATAAGAAAATAAGGCCATAATACATTCACCCTTTATCAGTACATTGGCATTCCGGGCATTCCCAATATCCCCTTTCTTTCCATGACATCGTCCGGATTGCGAAGAATGCGATATCGAAATTCCACCTGTCCGGCTCTCACGTCATCATCCAGTAAAAGAATAAACACTCCGTTGCGCCGCTCATAGACAAAGGCCTGTCGCGTCATCGGATCCAGCGGTACCCGCACATCGGTGATCTCAGTCAGCGAGTGAGGAAAAACACCCTCGTTCAGCGCCGCGTGCAGGCGCATCGCCTCGATACATTGCAGCGCGGCCCGCAGCCGTTCGATGGATTGCACGATATGAGGCGCGTTTGAAAGAAAATCCGGCTCAACTTCAAGGATGTCGGCGGAGTCAAATTCCTCAACCCGCTGCGTACCGAAGACATTGGAAAACACAACCAGCGGACGCGGCAAATCGCTTAATGGACGGAATAAACTCGGTGCGGAGGGCTGTTGAACCCAACATTCGATCTCGTTCAGCGCCCTGCCCAGATGGGCCGCTCCGGCCATCGCCAGCGGCGCCTCGGCGTTGCGAGTCATCTGTCGTCCCTGTGCCAAAGCCGTTCGCAGCCACCGGGACGCTTGGTCGTAATCGCCCCGCGCAATCCAGAATCGCGCTTGGGCCGCCAAAAGCATAGCGGCGGTATCCAGTTTCTCAAGCAGTTCCGGAATCTCGGCGATTTTCAGTCTCAAATGCGAGGGAACTGTCGGCTGTTCATCGTAACCATACCTCCATCCTCTCAAATAAGAAGGCCGCCGCTGCGGAGGAGTGATTTTCGGCCAGACCACATTGCGGCAGCGCACAGCCTGTTCAAGCAGCGTTGTCTTTTCGTCCAGCATCTCAAAATGTGCTGTCAGTTTCTCTATATTCATTTCTTCCGGCCGCAGCGCCAACTGCTCGCGCAGCAGGGCCGCATCGGGTACACGTTCGGGGTGATTCGGATCAACGGCGAAAAACTTTTGATAATAATCCCATGAATCACCGTCAACCAACTCGTTGAGTCGAAAGGTCAGGCGATATCGAAAGCTTGGCACATCCGTCGCCGGAGTGATGACCGTTAAGACAGGCTCAGGCAACGGAATGCAAAGAGTGTGCTCGGCAATGATCTCGTCCGGTGCGGCATTGGGGTCGTCATTTAATTCCGCCGTGTTCGGATCAAGGGTTAGAACGTTTGAATCACGGGACGGTACATTCGGCTCGCCGGCTATCGCCGTCGTTAATGCAATTGCCGCTGATAGTGCTATCATTCGCATCGTCTGCTTCCTTTAACATTCAGCATTGGCCGCACACGCGGATCAGTTCCGACTCGGTGGTCAGCCCCTGGGCCATCAGACGCCGTCCATCCTGCACAAGACTCATATGCCCGCGTTCAGCCAGCAGCGTGTCCAGCGTTTCCAGATCGACCCGCTGTAAAATCGCCTTGCGCAGCGTCCCGTCCAGATGCACTTGCTCGGCCAGCAGCATCCGTCCGGCATAGCCTGTATTCAGACACAATTCGCATCCGACTGCCTCCCACTTTCCTGTCGCCTCATCACGGCGTTTGCAGTTTTCGCACAGCCGCCGTACCAGCCGCTGATTCAAAATCGCCGAAATCGCCGAGGTCGCCTGATACGGCTCAATTCCCATCTCCAGCAGCCGCAACAGCGCCCCGCTGCACGAACCGCTGTGCAGCGTGCTCATCAGCAGATGTCCGGTCAGTCCCGCTTCGACGACGATTTGGGCCGTCTCGGCGTCGCGGATTTCGCCAAGCATCAGCACCTCCGGGTCCTGCCGCAGCAGCGACCGCAGCGCGACGGCAAAGGTCAACTCACCGCGCGGCTCAATCTGAACCTGCGTAATACCGTCGATGGCGCGCTCGACCGGATCTTCCAGCGCCACAATGCTTTTTCCCGAACAGATGCGACGGATATACCGCAGCAGCGCCGCCAGCGTGGTGCTTTTGCCGCTGCCGGCCGGGCCGGTCAGCAGCAGCACCCCCTGATTGCCCGCGGCGAATGCCTTGAGCGATTCTTCAATCGTTGCGTTCAGACCCAGTTTATCCAGCTCCATCAATCCGGCATTTTCAAAAAACAGCCGCACCACCGCCCGCTGTCCATAAATGGTCGGAAAAACCGCCAGCCGCATATCGGTTACCCGACCTGCCGGACTTTCGGTTTGCGTTGCGACGTATTCAATGCGTCCTTCCTGGGGAATGTCACTGCGATAGGTCAGCAGGCCGCCCTGCACCTTCAGCCGGGAAATGATGCTTTCGCTGACACTCTTGGGCAGGGTCTCAACCGTTTTGAGCGTGCCGTCCAGACGAAATCGAACCTCCAGCCCCCCTGCCGTTGGCTCAAAATGAATGTCGCTGGCACCGCTGTGTACCGCATCGGCCAAAACCCCATCCACAAGACGAACCGCATCGCATTTGGCGTTTTTTTCCATAACACCTTGCCCAATAAAAATTTATGGTATATCCACAACAATGGATATGTCTTCTGTTGTATTAGACGCGCAGTGAGCCGAGGTGTTACCCGTAAACCAGAGAAAACGAAAAATACAGCATCAGATTGCTTGATTTTGCGGTGGATTTGGACGTTTTGCCAAAGTGCACGATTGCACCGGCTCACGTCAGCGATGATGTATCGTTGAGCATTTTCTTTTTGCGGAGGATGTGGTGATAGTGCTGGGCGAAGCGGTGGGCCTCGTCGCGGACATATTGGAGCAGCTTGCGTACCGGATGGGTGGCCGCCAGACGTACTTCCCTATCGCGGCCGTGGATATAGAGCAGTTCTTCCTTCTTGGCAATGGACATCAGATTCGGCAGCCGCGGTACGGCCATCTCGGCAAAGGCCTCTTCGGCGGCGTGAAGCTGGCCGATACCGCCGTCGATGAGCACTACATCCGGCCAGAGTTCCTCGCCGGCCAAGGCGCGCTGATAGCGGCGCATTACGATTTCTTTGAGGCACGCATAATCATCGACGCCGCGGACGGTTTTGATTTTGAATCGTCGGTAGCCGTCCTTGAATGGCCTGCCGTCAATGAACTGGACCATCGAACCGACGGTCTCGGCTCCGGCCAGATGGGCAATGTCAAATCCTTCGATGATCCGAATCGGTTGCTCGGCTTTGAGCAGCGTTTGCAGCTTGGTCAGCGCCTCGGTCGGATCGGCGGCAAAGACTTCCGGCTGGATGTGTCCCTCAACTGTGCCGCGTTTATCAAGGCTCTCGATCAGGCGAATACGGTCGCGACATTCGGCGGCGGTCTCAAAATCCAGTCGGGCCGCCGCCTCGGCCATCTGCTTGTTCAGCTTTCGCAAAACCGTGGTCCGTTTGGACTGCAAAAAGGAGATAAAATCGCGAATTTGCTTTCGGTAATCCTCTTTAGAAACGCGATCGCCGCACGGTGCGGTGCATTGACGAATGTTGAAGAGAATGCAGGGACGGAAAAACCGGCGTTTGGGATCGTCTTCACGAATATCCAGTGTACACGTGCGAAATTTATAGATTTTTTGTAAAATGACAATCACTGCTCTCAAGTCATTGACGCTGGTAAAGGGGCCGAACAAACGGCTTCGCGAATCCTGCGGGTTGCGGGTGATATAGACGCCGGGGAAATCCTGTCGGGTCGTGATTTCCAGATAAGGAAAGGTCTTGGCGTCTTTGAGGTCGGTATTGTACGGCGGGTGAATGTCCTTGACCAGTCGGGCTTCCTGCAGGATGGCGTCCACCTCGCTTTCGGTCTGCAAAAAGTCCACTGTTGCGGTTTTTTCGACCATCTCGGCGATCCACGGCCCGCGGCTTTCGTGCAGGTTGGCCGCCGGCTGAAAATAGCTGGACACACGGCTGCGCAGGTTCTTTGCTTTTCCGATATACAATACCCTGTCATCGGCGTCCTTCATAAAATACAGACCTGGACTTGTCGGAAATGCCTTAATCGCTTCCCGTATCGCCTCTCTTCGATCTGTTTTTTTGTGTTGAGTCATTATTTGGAAGGTATTATAACTGAACTTGCTTACAAAACGTAACCTGTCTTGACAAATAATACTGTATTCTATTTAATCGTGTCTGTCGTCGATCTTGACATACAGGTTACGCTTGACTTAAAGAAAAAGTTTCATAAAAAGGATTTTTATGTCCAACAATAAGGAGAATCGGACCGATATCCGGCCTCAACAACCCACGCAGCATCTTGATGACGATGAAATCGATTTGATCGATTATGTTTTTATTCTGTTGAAACACAAGACATTGATTGTGCTTGGTTCGTTGATTCCGACGCTTGTGGCAGGATTTGTTCTGTTTGTGATGCCTCGACGGCACAGCCTGAGTTATACGTATTCAATGGCGATGAGCGAAACAGACTTGAAGTCCCTTGAAGACAAGTTTTACAGCGCCGAAAATATTCAACGGCTCGTCGAAGACCTGCGGGGGCAAGGTATCGCGGACTATGCCCAAGCGCTAAGCAGCGCGAACACGGTCGCAGATATAAGAAAACTGGTCCGTTTTGAGATTGCGCCGGCTCTATTTGAAACACAGGTAAGAAATTTTTCCGAGGCGCGGGAAAAACTCGACACACGCGGAACTCTGTTGTTAATGCACGTCGCCTATAATTCAACCGACAATCTGCAAAATATTGCTGAGATTCTGCGCCACAATTTTGAACAAGTCATCCCGTTGTATCTGGAGAAAAACCAACTCATCAAAACGATTAGCCGATTTAAAGATGAAATGGCCGGCATTGAAGAGAACCGGTTCGTCTTGAATCTTCAATTGCAGCGTAAAAAGTCAACTCTTGAGAAACTCAAAACATCCATTCCGGCCGATACCGAATATCTGTCCGGCAATATTGTGCTGCAACTGGATATTACAAATAGCGGCAGTGATTATTTGCCGCTGCCGTACCAGCTTCAGGCAATTCAAACGCAACTGGTCAACCTTGAAGAAGAAATCCGATTCGATACCGAGAAATATAATTACTATACCAACCTGTTAGCGCTGTTCGAAACAGTACTGAACCGCCTGAATGAGATAAAGCGGCAACGCCAGACTCTGAAACAGTTTCATTCGTTCCTAACCGATGTGATGACGGACTATGCTGAAGACGCTTCGGCACAGGACCGTCTGGCGGCGTATATTAAGCGTATCGAAAACAGCATGGCCTCCGCCGTCCCCATCGTGGAGAATCCCACGATTTATGAAGAGGCGCGTGAAACCGTCAAAATAACCGGATTTGTTTTTATCGCCGCTTTT
>DSDR01000298.1 GCA_011048645.1 Phycisphaerales bacterium | reverse complement strand
ATCAACGCCCGTTTGATAGATATATTCACGCTGGTTTCCTTTCCATAACTCGAATCAAACTATCATCCCTATTATCCATCCGCCAAAAAGTCCCGTCCGAGAGCCGAGCTCGGTGTTATTTCACCGTAATTCCTGCAATGCGGCCGCTTTCATCGGCGACATAGAGTCTGGGTTCATCCATTTTTGTAGCAAACCGTCTGACCCGCGAGAAATTGACGCTGTAAAGTTTTCGGCCGGTGGCATTATCCATTACATTCAATAATCCGGGGCGACTGAACACAAAGCTGTGCTCGGCGGTTTCAGTCAAAACCCCCAGGCCGTCGCGAACCTGCCAGACCGCCCGGCCGGTGTCTTTGTCGATTCCGTAAACACCCATTGTGCCGGCGGTCAGGTACACCAGATCTCGACCGGTCACCACGGGCTTATGAATCCGGGCGCCGGCGTGAAACGGCGAAGGCCAGGCCAAACGTCCGGTATTGACATTCAATTTATACAGTTTGGTATCGTGACTGCCGATATAGACCATCCCTTCGGATACGACCAGATCTGAATCAATCGAACCGGTGGCGTCAAACTGCCAGTATTTTTCCGCGCGATTGGGGGCGATGGCGACCACATTGCCCGCCTGTGTGGCAAACAATACCCGATCCTCCATCGCCGCCAGTGAAATAATCGGTGAATTGTTATCCGCTGTAGCGGAATAGACGCGCCAGTAGCCGTCGCGGGAGTAGGCATAAAGGCGTGCATCGGATCCGGTCAAATACACATATTCGCTGTTCATTGCCAGTCCGCATTCATACGTATTGCCGATTTGAGCAAAACTGTACCGTTCTGCAATGGTTCCGGCCCAGGGATCGACAACAACCAATTCATTGCCCACCATAAACAGCAGGTTGTTCTCAAAAGATACGGGGTCGCAGATCGGCAGCCCGCGTTGGGCCAGCGGCGTCACAAAACGCATGGTCCCCGCCTGGCGGTTTATGCAAAACAATACATTTCTATCGGTCAGGACATAAAGATACTCATCAAAAATGACGATCCGGTCCACCGTCTCACCCGGTCGCAGCGGCAGCTTGATCTGCCAGTTCATCGTCCATCCCGCCCGGTCGATCAGCGCCGGTGAAATCAATTCAGACGTCGGCGCTGCATTTGGGGGCACTGTCTGAGCGGCGGTACATCCCCACCACACCATCACATACATCACACTTATTACGCTTGTCTTCATATCATCTCCGATCTGTATCTGACAGCCTTAACTGCATACCTGTTGGCTATGGTGGTCGTCCCACCCCGACGGAATCGACTCAATGCGAATCCAGTTTGATGTAGTCGGCCAAATCGACGTTATGCGTTTGCTCAAAGGCGCGCAGTACGGCAATGCGGTCCACATCGTCTTTGATTCGGTTGGCCAGCTTGAAAATGTATGGTTTGCCCTCAAGCCGATTCTGCAAGTCCTCAAGCATCGGCTCCCATCGCCCGCCGTAAAGCTGCGATTTAAGGATTACGAGCATCCGGTATTTATCATCCAAACCGCGAACAAAGGCTTCAACGGCCGAATCGGCGGATGCGCTGTCGTGCTTGTTTTGGTTCGAGGTCATCTTTTATTATCCAAGCTCAACCGAGTGCCGTGATTCTAATTATTCGGCGTCGGAATTTCAAACTTTTTTCCGAAAGTCGGCGGCAATCAGCGGATTATTCTTTTTCGGCGGCCAGTTTGACATCGGCCATCTCGGCCATTCGCACAATCAGACGCGCCTTGTCATAATCAATCGCTTCCTGTTGCGAGCGGATATATTCGTGCCCCGCCACCACGCTGCGGGCGTGGTACAGCATTTCTTCAATGCTTTTTTCGTCCTGTCCCTCAAAGGTGGTCGCTTCGTAAGCCAGTACCGTTACGTGGTTTTCGCTGACCTGTACAAACCCCCCTTCCACGACAAAAAAGGCGTCCGCTCGGCCGGGAATTTCCCGAACCTGCATAATCCCCCGGCTCACTGTGCCCAACATCGGACAATGATTGCGCAATATACCGAGATAGCCGTCATAACCCGGCAGCACCACCGATCCGGCTCGACAGTCCAGCAGACCGGCCTGGGGGGTTAACAAAACCACCCTGAATTTTCCGCGCGACAGACCTACCATAAACAGGACATTCCAAAATTAACACTCATTCTTGACACCTGTCAACCGATTACTTTTTTCGGGCTTTTTCCTGGGCTTCTTCGACGGCGCCGATGTACATAAACGCCTGTTCGGGAAGATGATCCCATTTTCCCTCGCAGATTTCGCGACAGCTTCGCACGGTATCGGCTACGGAACAATATCTTCCATCCATACCGGTAAACTGCCGGGTTACAATAAACGGCTGAGAGAAAAACCGTTCCAGCTTTCGGGCACGTGAAACCGTCAAGCGGTCTTCCCGGCTCAATTCGTCGATACCCAGAATTGCGATAATATCCTGAAGGCTGTGGTACCGCTGCAAATACTCAAGGACCTTTTGGGCGGTTTCATAATGCGTTTGTCCGAGCACATGGACATCGAGAATACGCGATGAGCTTTCCAGCGGATCAATGGCCGGGTAGATGCCCTTCTCGGCGATCCGCCGTGACAACACCACCGACGAATCCAAGTGGGAAAAGGTCGTGGCCGGAGCCGGGTCGGTCAGGTCGTCGGCGGGCACATAGACCGCCTGCACCGAGGTAATCGCCCCGGACGCAGTCGAGGCGATGCGCTCCTGGAGCTGGCCCATCTCACTGGCCAGCGTCGGCTGATACCCCACCGCGCCGGGAATGCGGCCCAGCAGGGCCGAGACTTCCGCCCCGGCCTGAGAAAACCGAAAGATGTTGTCGATAAACAGCAGGGTTTCCCCTTTACCTTCCTCGCACAGGGCCTCGGCCATGGTCAGACCGGTCAGCGCAACCCGCAGCCGGGCGCCCGGCGGTTCGTTCATTTGTCCGAACACCAGACAGGTATTTTGCAGAACCGTCGCATCGGAATCGCCGATACGGGTACGCTGCATCTCCAGCCAGAGATCATTGCCCTCACGCGTGCGCTCACCGACGCCCGCGAATACCGAATATCCGCCGTGTTTGGTGGCGATGCGAGCGATCAGTTCCTGAATCAGCACCGTTTTGCCGACGCCCGCGCCGCCGAACAATCCGGTTTTGCCGCCCTTGACGAAGGGGCAGAGCAAATCAATGACCTTGATGCCCGTTTCAAACATTTCCGATTCGGCGGTCAACTCGGTAAATTTCGGCGGCTTGCGATGAATCGGGCGTCGCTTTTTAGCGTGAACAGGAGGGCCGCCGTCAACGGGCTTGCCCAAAAGGTTGAACACCCGACCGAGCGTTTCCCGCCCTACCGGCACCGACACCGGTCCGCCGGTATCCACGACTTCCAGCCCGCGGCGCAGCCCGACGGTGCTGCCCAATGCAATCGCACGGACACGTCCGCCGCCCAAATGCTGCTGGACCTCGGCGACCAGATCGATCGGCCCCCAGTCGCAGGTCGTCTTGATTTCCAGCGCATTATAGATCGGCGGCACATGGCCGACGAATTCCGCCTCAAACGTGCTGCCGATAATTTGTATTATTCTGCCTCGATTCATAACGGCTTACCTGTTATCTCAATACATACGTACTGAATCGCTTCCTGCAAGCTTTCGACTATTTCATTGCTTCAACGCCGCTGACAATATCCAGCAGCTCAACGGTAATCTGTGCCTGTCGAGCGCGGTTGTAGTCTTTGGACAATTCTTTTATCATCTCTTCGGCGTTGTCGGTGGCGTTACGCATACACACCACACGCGACAGATGTTCGCTGACCGCCGCCTCCATAAAACAATCAAGAATCGACGTGCGAATGATCATTCGGGACAATCCTTCGAAAATCTCCGCCGCCGACGGCATCAGCATAAAATCCTCAAAATTCAGTTCCCACGGCCAGATGACCGTCGCCCGCGTGGTCAGATCGTCGATGAGTTCGGCCACCGGCAACACCGTCAGTGTTTGGACTTTCTGGCTGGCCGCCGAGAAAAACCGATTGTACACCACCCCCAGCCTGCCGATTTGACCCGCCAGATAGTGCTGCGTAAATTCGTCGGCAATCGTTCGGGTCTGTTCGACCGTCGGGATTTCGGCAAATTCATCAAACACCCGCACGGGTCGGATACCGTGATGTTCGAGATAGCCGACCACCTTTCGCCCTTTGGCGTAAAACAGCAGTTCACGACCAAAGCGTTTGGCCATCTTGACGTGGGTATCAATTTGCCGGTAAAGGTCGTTGTTATAGGCCCCGCACAGACCGCGATCCGAACCGATGACAAGGACGGCCTGGGTTTTGGAGGCCGGCGGTTTCATCAGCGGATGGTCGATAGGCTGCTCGGCTGAAACCACCAAATACGCAAGCTGAGCCAACGCATCGTAAAACGCGCGACCTTCCTGCCATTGATTAAAGTACCGACGATAGCGCACAGCACTGATAGTCTCCATCGTGCCGGTCACTTTGGCGATGTTGTCGGCCGCTGAGCGTCGTTTCAAAATGCGTCGCGTATTTGACATGGATCGTTATCTGGATTTCGGGATTTCAACTTTTTCCATTTCAAATCGTAAGCCTCAGATACAATTTCAGACCCTGATTATGCGCCAAAAGAAAACTTATAGATCGTTTTGTACGCTTCAACCGCCTCGGTCAATCCGGCCATCAGCGACTGGTCGATATCACCGGTTTGTTCGATGGTTTCAATATATTCCGGCGCTTCCATCCGCATCCAACCGAGCAGTTCTTCGACAAAATGGTTGACGCGGGACACGTCAATATCATCCAATGCTCCCGTAGAGCCGGCAAGAATGCTGATCACCTGCTCGGCAACACTCATCGGCGAGTACTGTGTTTGTTTGAGCAGCTCGATCATACGATAGCCGCGGTCCAACTGGCGCTGGGCCGCCTCGTCCAGCTCCGTGCCCAGTCGCGCAAAATCCTGAAGTTCGCGAAAGGCCGCCAGTTCGAGCCGAAGTTTGGGAGCGACTTTTTTCATCGCCGGGGGCTGCGCATCGCCGCCGACGCGGCTGACACTGATGCCGACATCAACTGCCGGACGGACACCGGCCAAGAACAGGTCGCGCTGCAGATAAATTTGCCCATCGGTAATCGAAATAATATTGGTCGGAATATAGGCCGAAACCTGGCCTTCCAGCGTCTCAATGATCGGCAAGGCCGTGATCGAGCCGCCGCCCAGAGCATCCGACAGTTTGGCGCTGCGTTCAAGCAGGCGGCTGTGCAGGTAGAAAATATCCCCGGGAAACGCCTCACGCCCCGGCGGACGGCGAAGTAAAAGACTCAGTTCGCGGTAGGCAATCGCGTGCTTGCTCAAATCGTCGTACACACAAAGGGCGTGTGCTTTTTTGTCATACATAAAGTAT
>DSDR01000175.1 GCA_011048645.1 Phycisphaerales bacterium | reverse complement strand
TCCAGAATCCGTCCCGGTGCGATATCCGGCGCCTCGGCGTACATCATCTGCCCGACATTGTACAACAGAATATCGAGACCGGCCTCTTTGGCCACCTGACATACCTTGGCCAGATACGGCTTTTTGTCAACGCCCACCAGTCCTGTAACAACAATGATCATTCGTCAATCGTCAATTCAAAGGGTGGCCAAACGCTGCTGCTTGTCGTGCACCTGCAGGGCTTCAATCAGCTCGTCCATTTCGCCCATGATGATGCGATCCAAACTGTACAGCGACAGGTTGATGCGATGGTCGGTCAGGCGATTTTGCGGAAAGTTGTACGTGCGGATGCGCTGCGAACGGTCGCCCGAACCGATCATCGTCTTGCGGGCCGAGGACCGTTCGGCGTCGGCCTTTTGTTTGTAATAGTCATACAGGCGAGCGCGAAGGATGCGCCACGCCTTGGCGCGATTTTTGTGCTGGCTCTTTTCGTCCCGCATGCTGACGGTAATGCCGGTCGGGACGTGTTCAAGCTTGATGGCGCTGGCGACCTTGTTGACGTTCTGACCGCCCGGACCGCCGGCACAACTGACATGTTCAAGCACGTCATCGGGGTTGATTTCGACATCGACTTCCTTGGCCTCCGGCAGAACCGCCACCGTGGCCGCGGAGGTATGCACCCGCCCCTGCGACTCGGTTTCAGGAACCCGCTGGACGCGATGGCCGCCGCCTTCATAGCCCAGATGCGCCCAGACGCCGGGGCCTTTGATGTTCATCATCACCTCGCGTACGCCGCCCATCTCAGTGCCGGAAAACTCCATCACCTCCACCTTCCAGCCCTGCTTTTCGGCATAGCGGGTGTACATCATAGACAAATCGCGGGCAAACAGGGCCGCCTCATCGCCGCCGGTACCGGGGCGAATCTCCAGGATAACCGAATCAATCGCCGCGTCATCGGCCATCACGAGAGTATCTTTGATCTGCTCCATGAGTGATTCCGCCTCGGACTCAAGGCTCTCGGCCTCGTGCTCGGCCAGGGCCTTCATCTCCGGATCGGACGCCGATTCCTGAATCATCTGATGCGTCTGGTCAAGCTGAGCCAGGCATTTTTTATACTCGCGGAATTTGCCGACGACTGGCGTCAGCTTGCTCAGCTCACGGTTCAGCGGAACCAGCTTGGCCGGATCCGAAAAGACGGCAGGGTCTTCCAGTTGCCGGGTTATACCCAGGCATTTTGCATCCAGCTCCTCCAACTTCTCTAACAAGCCTTTTAGGACTTCTGCGGCCATAGCGTGTTCCGATTACCTGTCATCAGAATGGTACAGACAAAAAAAATACGCTGCCAACCTTTAACCCCGTTAGGCCAAGACAAACAGCGCACGTTGTAAATTCAAAATGTCAGCTACTTTTTCTTTTTCTGGAAGCTGTAGCCCTCGCTGAACTTCTTCTGGAAGCGTTCAATGCGACCTGCCGTATCGACAAACTTCTGCTTGCCCGTGAAGAACGGGTGGCACATCGAGCAGATTTCCGCATGGATTTCTTTGACCGTGCTGCGCGTCTCGAACGTATTGCCGCACCCGCAGCGAACCTTGACCACGTCATATTTTGGATGAATCTCTTTTTTCATAAAGGCACTCCGAAATAGCATTGCAAACGAAAATTACTATTTTACACAATCAGACCGACAAATCAACCCTTTTTTTAAAAAAAGACTCGCTGCAAATCGCTCTTTTTGAATTTTGATGTGTGGTTTTGCATTTTGATCTTTAATCTTTGATTTTGCGACACTAATGCGGATTCTCAGCATACGTGGCGCTGGAGTACTAACATCCAAATACAAAGGGGCCGGCCGCCTGCAAAACAGAACCAGGCGCCTGCCATGGTGGCAGGCTCACAAGGCCGCCGGGGGCTGGATTGGCGGTCGGTTCCGACCTGTGCACATCGGCAAGAATAAATGCAAGTCTTTTTTAAGCCACTCTTTACATTTATTTTCACAACATGGTTCGAGGGGTTGGCATACGATTTGCAAATATAGGCCTTTTATCCGTACCGAGTGGTTCGGGCTTGGAATAACGATAAAATAATCCTTAATTGTGTCGAAAGGAGAACAGAACGTATGAAGATTCGTCCCTTAGCTGACAAAGTGATCGTTCAGCGTGTTGAGGCCGAGAGCAAGACCGCCGGCGGCATCGTGCTGCCCGACACTGCCAAAGAAAAACCGCAGCGCGGCAAGGTGATTGCGGTCGGCGATGGTCGAATGCTTGACGACGGCCAGCGCGCCCCCGTTTCGGTCAAGAAAGACCAGCACGTGTTGTTTACCAGCTATGCCGGCACGGAAGTCAAGATCGACGGCAAAGAATACCTGATTATGGATGAATCGGACATTATGGCGATTATTGAATAGTCGTCCGGCGGGTTCGATGTGGATTTGATAACCGAGAAAACAGGAGATTGCACAATATGGCAGCAAAAAAGATAGCATACGATGTGGAAGCCCGCACCGCGATTCGCGATGGCGTGCGGAAACTGGCCCGCGCGGTCAAAATCACGCTTGGCCCCTGCGGGCGGAATGTCGTTCTGGAAAAATCGTTCGGCTCGCCGACCGTGACCAAAGACGGCGTCACGGTGGCCAAAGAGATCGAATTGACCGATGCGTATGAGAATATGGGCGCCCAGATGGTCAAGGAAGTGGCCTCCAAAACCAGCAACGTCGCCGGCGACGGGACGACCACGGCTACGATCCTGGCCGAGGCCATCTTCGAAGAGGGACTGAAAAACATCACCGCCGGGGCCAATCCGATGCAGGTCAAACGCGGGATCGACAAGGCCGTCGAGACGCTGGTCGATGAGCTGGCCAAGATGAGCATACCGGTCGATTCGAGCAAGCAGATTCAGCAGGTGGCCACCTGTTCGGCCAATCAGGACGCCGAGATCGGCAAGACCCTGGCCGAGGCAATGGACAAGGTCGGCAAAGACGGCGTGATGACTGTCGAAGAAGGCCAGTCGCTCGAGACCGTCGTGGAACTGCTCGAAGGGATGCAGTTTGACAAAGGATACCTCAGCCCGCATTTTATCAATCAGCCTGAAGACCGGACGGTCGTTCTGGAAAAGCCGTATGTGCTGATTCATGAAAAGAAAATCAGCGCCGTCAAGTCGCTGGTGCCGGCGCTGGAACAGGTCGCCAAGCAGGGCCGTCCGCTGCTGATTATTGCCGAAGATATCGAAGGCGAAGCGCTGGCGACGCTGGTGGTCAACAAACTGCGCGGCGTGTTGCAGGTCTGTGCGGTCAAGGCGCCGGGCTTTGGCGACCGCCGCAAAGCGATGCTTCAGGATATCGCTATCCTGACCGGCGGACAGGCGATCTTTGAGGATTTGGGCATTCAGCTTGAAAACGTCCAGCTCAATCAGCTCGGCCAAGCCAAGCGCATCACCATCGACAAGGACACCACCACGATCGTCGAAGGCGCCGGCTCGACCGCCGACATCAAGGGACGAATCGAGCAGATCAAAAAGGAAATCGACGCCTCGACCAGTGAATATGACATTGAAAAGCTCCAGGAACGTTTGGCCAAACTGGCCGGCGGCGTGGCGGTCATCAAAGTCGGTGCGGCCACCGAGGCCGAGATGAAGGAAAAGAAGGCCCGTGTCGAGGATGCCTTGCATGCCTGTCGTGCCGCGGTGGAAGAGGGGATTCTGCCGGGCGGCGGCGTGTCGATGCTCAAGTGTCTGCCGACGCTGGATAAGATCAAGTGCGAAGGCGACGAAAAAGTCGGCGTCGATATTGTGCGTCGCGCCATTGTCGCTCCGATCAAACAGATTGCAGTGAACGCCGGACTGGATGGCTCCATCGTCGCCCAGAAGGTGCTGGAGTCCAAAGAGAAGAACTTCGGCTACGACGCCCTTCGCAAGGAATACGGCGATATGGTCAAGTTCGGCGTGATCGTGCCGACCAAGGTCGAACGCACGGCGATTCAGAATGGCGCTTCCATCGCCTCGCTGCTGCTGACCACCGAGGCGATCGTCAGCGAAATCCCCGAAAAGAAAGAAGCCCCTGCCATGCCGCCCGGCGGTATGGGCGGTATGGGCGGTATGGGCGGCATGGGCGGTATGTACTAACCGACCGACGGCTCTGCCGAATTTCGAAAAACAACGGGTCTGGCGTGCATCGTCAGGCCCTTTTTTATTACCGCAGGCCATATTCAATATTTACGACGTCACAAGAATTCAATTCATAACGCTTTGCATTTTCGGTGTTTTTGTGATAACGTGCCTTCGAGCCGGCCTGGGCCAGCTATCGAAACGGCGCGATTTATCAGGCGCCCGCCGATTGAGCGGCAGGTCTGTGTGGGCTTTCGAATGCCATCACGACAAGGACAACCGCGCAAAAAGCACGCCGGCCCGGGAAGGAGGCGCCCGAGCCGGCTGTGTGCTGTCTGCACCTGACAGAAGCGGAGGAGGAGAAGGCAAATAAGGCCAAATCCGGTGCAGGCGATGTAATGTCATTCAAAGAGCGTTATTAAAATCGTATAAGTGCGGTTAATTCAATTCTTCATTTTTTTGTCCCCCGGCGGTCCGCGTTCGTGAGCAGCCCAGCACGGCCGATAAAACGTAATAACTCGGTCGTTTTCGAAAATCGGCGGCATAACGAATTCCTTAAATCATCACTTCGATTGCTTACCGTATAAAGCTTAAAATACAGCGGCCTGACGTGCCGGAAAATTCTCAAAAACATTCTGTTTATTCTATCGGCGGGGCCTTGTTTTTGACCGCTGCTGCCGGTGGCATCTGACGAATCCGATAATGAGCACGTGTGTCTGGCATTTTGACTTTCCTTTGATGAATGGGGTCGGGCATTCAGGTTCTTGGTCTCGATTGACGTTAAACGATCGGTCATTTGTATTTCCGGCGGACCCCGCCCGCCTTCCACGGCCAATTGAATTTCGGTTATGTTTTTTAACGTGGTCATCTGTACCCCCAGACGATTGATTGTTGTTATTCAGTTTTCAACCTCATTGCTACAAGGGTTAATATACCCGATTGCAAAGAAAATATCAAGAAATTATTAAGCAAAGCGAGGGATTTTCTTAACTTTTTATAAATTCTGGACAACAGACTTAAAAAGAGGTTTATTATCGGCCTTTCGGGGATGTTTTTTTCGTGTGGCTGAGTATTTTTTCAGCAGAGGTCGCGCGCTATCGCTTTTTTCAGGATCAGTCGGCCGCGAAAAATCGGGGCATGGCCGTTGCCGGTCTTATTCGGCCGGGTACATAAAGTCGGGCATGCGGCGGGGTTTGCCCTGGGCATCAACGCAGGCCAGAACCGACGTGCCTTCGCACAAAATCAGGCCGGTCGAGGGACGCTTGAGGGTGTAGGTGTGCTCTACACGAGCGGGCGTGATGCGGGTACAGACGGTGGCCAGATCAAGCGTCTCATCGTACAGGGC
>DSDR01000022.1 GCA_011048645.1 Phycisphaerales bacterium | reverse complement strand
GTATGTCGTCGATTAGGCCGTTCAAAGCCGAGCCGCGAATGTGAGGCGGATGGCGATACCCACGATGTTACGTCCCCTATCGGGCGGCTCGCGCCGCCGCGCTGTTGCGTTGCGTCATCGTACAATAGCCGAGCCGCGCGAGCGGCCGGATAATGTCGCGTCTTGGATAACGTTCAACACACACGCATACCTTATCGGGCGGCTTGCGCCGCCGCGCTGTTGTGCGCGCTGGTGTCGCCCCGAAGGGGCGGCATACCCCAGCCCAGGGCAACGCCCTGGGTTAAATCGGCCATACGCCCCGACGCTCTGAAAGAGCAGCCTATATTGCCTTTACAGGGCGACCGGCGACCGGCGACCTCGTGACCCAGCCCGTTGGGCTGGGCTAAGGTATCATTGCCCTTTCAGGGCATTTTCGGCCCTTCAGGCCGAGTCGAATTGTTCTTGTTTTATACCCCCCACAACAGCCGAGCCGCGCAAGCGGCCGGATTGCGACACGTAACAACAGCCGAGCGGCGCAAGCCGCCGGATCCTGTGGCGACTTGGAAAACGCCCCATCTATCCGCATCCCCCATCGGGCAGCTCGCGCTGCCGCGCTATTGTGCGCGCTGGTGCGTTGCGTCATCGTACAATAGCCGAGCCGCGCAAGCGGCCGGATTGCGACACCCACGACGTTACGCCCCATCGGGCGGCTTGCGCCGCCGCGCTGTTGTGCCGCGCTATTGCGCCGCGCTGGTGGGTCGCGTTATGGTGCGCTCTTGGTTTCCGGCGCCAGATGCAGCCGCAACAGGCCCGGCTCAAGGGAAAAACTTCGCAGACCGACACGCTGTCTGCCAAAGTCAAAGGTTGGCTCAAAGAAGGTATTGGTGACGATGGCCTTGAACATGACCTCCAGATCCGGCCAGTCCTGAAACTCCGCTGCACTGTCGGCAACGGCCTTTTCGGCCACACGAGCGGCAATCGCCGTAATCGGCACCAGACCCAGCCGCACCGAGCGAATATTGAAATTCAGATACCCCCGTGCATCCATCTCCGGTCGGGCGACGACGGTCAGCACGGACGAAAAACCGTACACCTCAATCCGGCTCATCAGATAAATGAAATCCTTTTCAAACGCAATAACCGGCCTGAAAACAGTCACCTCGTCGAACTGCTGCGGCCAGCCGTTGCGACCGATAATATCATTCAAGCCCGCCTGCTCGATGACCAGATCGAACGGCTCATTGAGCTGGACCTGATTATAGAAATCCGGCCCGAGCTGATGAGTCAGATAGGGGCTGACCTGTTCGGGATGGTCGGTCGGCAGGGGCTGGTATGCCCGCGGCGAAAACCCCAGCATCACCCAGCCGGCCGCCGGCGCCAGCAGGCAAACCGCCAGGACAATCGCTATGTTTCTTGTCCGCCTTGACTTAGATTTTGCAGAATGGGTTATTTTATGCTTCATTCGAACATTCTCGATTTGTTTCTTGCCCGCCGCTGTCTTTGCGATTATAGTGAAACCCCTTTATATTGGAACCCGGAATTTCGAATTTTATCTGTCAGAAAGGATACATCGTGGCCAGTCATTTTGCTGATCGCCTTTGCGAGGCGGTACAAAAGAAAAATACACCGTTGATTGTCGGTATTGATCCGGTTTATGCCCGGCTGCCGCAGGCCATCCGCGCCCGGCAAAAGAGTCGCCAGAAAGACCTGGCCGTTGAGATTGACGCGCTGTTTGAGTTCAGCGCCAAGGTCGTCAAGATCGTCGCCCCGCTGGTACCGGCGGTCAAGATCAATATCGGTTATTTTGAACGCTATTTCTGGGAGGGCATTGAGACGTATTACGCCCTGGTCAGCGAGGCTGAGGCTCAAGGCGTTGAGATCATCGGCGACGTCAAACGCGGCGACGTCGGCCATACCGCCCAGTGCTACGCCGAAGCCCACCTGCAAAATCCCGAATTCGTGGGGATGGAAGACATCATCTCGCCTGACGCCGTGACCATCAACGGGTTTGCCGGCGCCGAGGGGATTGTCCCCTTTGCCGATGTGGCCAACGACCAGGGCAAGGGCGTCTTTGTGTGGGTGCGGGCCAGCAATCCGACTGCCGGGGCGATTCAGGATTTTGCCGACGCGGCCGGCGTCAAGATGTACGAAAAAATCGCCGAGGTTGTCGGCGAGATTGCGTCCCAACCGAAACGACTTGGCCAACAAGGCTACAGCAATGTCGGAATGATCGTCGGCGGTACCAGCCCCGAACAGACCATTGTCCTGCGCCAGCGTTATCCGAAGTGCTGGTTCCTTGTGCCCGGCTTCGGTGCTCAGGGCGCCGGTGCAGCCGAGTGCCTGCGATTTGCCGACAAGAACGGAATGGGCGTGCTGGTCAACGCCTCACGCTCGATCATCTACGCCTACGACAACACGAAATATACCGAACAGTTCGGCGAGGATTGGGAGAAATGCATCGAGCAGGCCGCCATCGACGCCAAAATGGAACTGGCCAGAGCCAGAACCTGATGTATAGGGTGTCAATCTGAAATTCGATGGACAAAGCGTTTTTCAAAGACAAGCGCGTCGTGGTGATGGGGCTGGGACGGTTCGGCGGCGGAGCGGATTCGGCGGCGTTTGCCGCACGCTCCGGGGCGCGGGTGCTCGTCACCGATCTGGCCGGGCCGGATAAGCTGGCCGAGGCGCTGGAGCCGATGGCGGGGCTGTCGATTGAGTATCGTCTCGGCGAACATCGCGAACACGATTTCACCGCCGCGGATGTGGTTATCGTCAATCCTGCCGTACCGCCGGATAATCCGTTGATTCAGGTCGCCCGGCAGCATCGGGCGTTGATTACTTCGCAGGTGGAATTGTTCTTTCAGATGTGTCCGGCGCCGATTGTCGGCGTTACCGGCGCCAACGGCAAAAGCACCACCGCCAGTCTGACCGCCCATCTGCTGGCCGCGGCGGCAGGGCAGCGGGATGTCAACTATCGCAACGTCTATCTCAGCGGCAACATCGGCCACCGACCGCTGTTGGGACTGCTGGACGAGCTGACCGAGGAGGACCTGGTCGTGCTGGAGATCAGCAGCTTTCAGTTGGAACAGCTCGCCCGCATTCAAAAAGGCCCTTACGCGGCGGTGATTACCAACCTGACGCCGAACCATCTTGATCGGCACGGTACGTTTGAGACGTATTGCCGCGTCAAGGAAACACTGTTCAAGTATCAGCCGCTCAATGTGCAGCGTCCCTGTCTGTCGGTCTTTAACGCGGAGGATACCATCACCGGCGCTTGGTACACCAAATATCACGACCAGCCGGGACGAACGTGTCTGGCCTTCAGCGCCGACGATGTGCCGGAACGTTTATTGACCGCGTTCCAATGTCCCGGCCGAGCCAACCGCTCCAATCTGGCCGCGGCTTTGGCGGTCGCGTCGCATTTTCGGATTGCCCCGGACCGCATCGCCGCAGCGGTGACGACGTTCAGCCCGCTGGACAGCCGTTTGCAGCTTGTCGCTGAGAAAAACGGCGTTCGCTGGTATGATGATTCCAAGGCCACCACGCCGGTCAGTACGCTGGCGGCGCTGAACGGCATTGATGAGCCGAAGATCCTTATCGCCGGCGGCTATGACAAGGGCATCGATTTTTCCGAGCTGGGCAAGTGCATCGCCGCCCGTGTCAAGGCCGTCGTCCTGATCGGCCAGACCGCGCCGAAGATTGAACAGGCCGTCCGTGCTGCCGGGCCGTCGAAGGTCGTCATCCGCCGCGCTGAGACGATGGGCCGGGCCGTAACGATATGCAATGAATTGGCCCGGTCGGGCGACGTGGTGCTGCTCAGCCCGGCCTGCGCCAGCTATGATATGTTCACCAACTACATCCAGCGCGCCCAAGCCTTCATTGACGCCGTCAACGCCCTGTAACGGCATTCGCATACGCCGACTTGAAGCCGGTTCATTCGGGGAACCCGTATTGGCCGACGAGCTTGACGAAACGGCAGCCGCAGATGGATTTTGTGGAGATGTGGTCTTGTTTTTTTTCGAGGACATTGAGCATTTGACTGCCTTCCGTACCGACGGGGGCGACCAGACGTCCGCCGTCGGCAAGCTGGTCGAGCAGCGGTGCGGGCACGTGCGGCACGGCAGCAGTCAGCAGGATGCGGTCGAAGGGGCGTTTTTCCGGCCAGCCGGCGCTGCCGTCGCCGATGTAATACTCGATATTGTCGAACCCCAATCGCGAAAGCACGGCCTGGGCCGATTCTGACAACTCATGAAATCGTTCGATGGTATAGACCCGCTGCGCCAAAGAGGCCAGAATCGCGGTCTGGTAGCCGCTGCCGGTGCCGATCTCCAGCACCGCTTCAGAGCCGCTCAGTTTCAGGCATTGGGTCATCAGTGCGACGATATACGGCTGGCTGATGGTCTGGCCGACGCCGATGGGAAGCGGGTTGTCGGCGTAGGCCTGGGCCGCATAGCTCGGCGGGACAAACGCCTCACGCGGCAGACGCCCCATCACATTCAGCACCCGCGGGTCGGTGATATCGCGCCCTTGCAGATGACTGCGGACCATCGCCGCCCGCTCATGGGCCAATTTTTTGCTTTCGTCAAAGCCGACCATATCACTATCATTTCCAATAAAAGATAAAATTGCAATACTTTTATCCTCATTTTTCGCTTGAATCGCAAAATATCGTTTGAGATAATAGATTTACAGAAACAGACCTGCTCGTCTATTCACCCGCAGGCAAGCAGTGAGAATAACCGTTTTGTAAACCATCATTGAAAGGGCAAACAAAATGAAACTCATGCGTCTGTTGACCATTGCGGCCTTACTGGGCTTTGCCGGCTGCGTGGCCTCACTTCACGAATTTTACACCGAACAAACGCTGGTTTTCGACCCGGCCCTCGCCGGCGTCTGGAGACAGCAGGACAACGACTACCGCTGGCAGTTCGTCCCGAACGAAGAAAAACAGGCCTACACCCTGACCATCACCGAGAAAGAAGACACGCAAAGCAAGCTCATTGTCCACCTCTTTGAGATTGACGGCCGGCGATTTCTGAATCTGCACCCCGCCCGCGACACGCACCTTGAAACCGGCGACTGGACCAAAGCCCACCTCATCGCCGCACACCACGTTCTGAAAGTGGATCGCGACGGGCCTAATCTCCTCCTGGCCGCGATGAATCCGGAAACGATTGAACGGATACTCAAGGAAAAACCCAACATCGTCAAACACGAACGTCTCGACGATCGATTCGTCCTGACCGACAGCCCCAAAGGTCTCCAGGCCTTCCTCAAGGCCGGGCCGGACATCGACAACTTCTTCACCGAACCGGGAATCCTTGAGCCGATAACGCCCTGATTGTCAACGCCGATCAATACGCCGCCGGTGTGCGCTGCCGCGGCCCGGCGCGGTCGGGATCCAGCGGACGAAAGCCCAGCTCCAACGCCGGCGAATCGGGCCGCAGACGGAAATCGCGCGCCTC
>DSDR01000088.1 GCA_011048645.1 Phycisphaerales bacterium | reverse complement strand
TGGACGGTGTACAGGTTTTAATGGCTATTCTTATCGCCCCCGGCGACCGCATCGGCGAGTTGGTCAGCCCCTGATTGTTCAAATCCGTTTGGTTCATTGTGCAAGCCTATTGCTTATGTGCCTCCGGGAACAGTCTCAGATGACGGACATTTCATTGATCGCATGGCCTTCCGGAGAGCACGCTTTTGAGTCCGATTTTGATTGAGCTTCCCTGGTTCGCTGTTTGATCGCACGTCCGGAACGCGAATGTTTATTCCAGAGAAAACAGCCGTTGCGTCGTATATCTTCATCAATGACCAGATATTTGAGTTTGTGTCGTTCGGCGATGTATTCAAAACTTAACTGATCGCGGCGGCTGAAACGGTTGACCTGCTGCCACCACTCTTGCATCGCGCGAATGAGCAACGGATTATGGTGGCGTCGAAACAGGATGCCGCATGCCGGCGCAGCGCGGCCGGAAAAGCCTTCTGAGACGTAATGACGCACTTGCCTGATCATCGTGTCGGGGTCGTCTTTGCCGAGCTGAATGCAGGCCTTGACCTCATCAAACACCGAACGCCGATTTTCCGGATGTCGAAACAGGGCAAGGTAATGATCGGTCAGGAGCTGGCGAGCCAATCGACCGACGTCGCCGCAAATCGCCAGGTTGCTGTCCACCCAGACGCTGATTTCATAATCGGCAAACAGCAGATGCGGCAGCAGCTTGGGCAGCTTGGCCGTTCGCACCGGATCATCCATCAGCGCTGGAAACGGACGAATCTTCCAGACGTCCGAGGTCAAGTTCGGATTATCGGTAAAACAGACATAATCACAGTGCTCACTGACGACCTGCGGCCGATGGAGTACATCGTAATCATCGGATATGGCCGTATAAACCATCACCCTGCCGCAGCTTGTGTCTCGACAAGAAAGGAAATCAGGCGCCGTTTTGTGATTGTGATGATCCTGACAGGTCGTCAGCGGAGCGACCTCGTGAGCGGTATTGACCGATTCAGCCGGAATCCAAGTCCCCTTCGACACGGCATCCCGAAGCGCATCAGCCACTTCCCGGGACGTTATCGACTTTCGGCGACAGTGACGCCAAACCGACAGACATCGCAGGACGGTATCTTTGGTATCCGATCGTACATCCCGACGATGTAAAATATCATCAGGAGGTGATTCGTCGGACACATAGTGCTTGACAATCGAGTCGTATTGATGCTGCAATGATCGATTATTCGAATCCAAACCGCCGACCAGCAATAATCCTGTCGGCGAGGCATCCAAAGGCAAAAGAAACAAATCCGGCCGATACCGCTTGAGGATCTCATACAACTTCCACACATCTCCGGTCCAGGTGCGTGTTCGCCTTCGCCGTTCGGCCTGAGCCGGATGGTTGGGAAAAATATCATCGATCACCGCCAGCGTCCAGGGCGCCGAGTACCTTTCGACATGCATGAAATCACGCAGGGCATATTCGAACAAATGCATCCCGTCGATGAACACCAAATCCGGCGCCTGTTTCAACACCGAGGGGGCCTGGTCTTTGAAGAAGGCATCGCTGGTCACTGTCATCAATGTCGTGTTTGCCGACAACGGGGTTTGAACATCCGGCATCGGATCAATACCCACGGCGGCACATTGAGCCAGAGCCAGGCTCCGGCCGCGCTGGACACCGATTTCCAAATAAAATTCCGGCTTGAGGTGCTGATGCAGCATCGCCAGGATGTGATGTTTATCCACAGATCCACTTTGCCGTTCTTGTTGAACGCTGCCTTCGGGAAAAGCGGCTTGTTTGCGGTAGGCCTCGTTCAAACGATGATAGACTTCGCAAGGCGTATGCTCCCCGCGAATAGCGATAACGTCCTGATACAACCGAATGGCCTCAGCCCAGTCGCCTCGTTCCATCGAGGCGTCGGCCCGGGCTAAAATACGGTCACCATTCTTGTCGGCGCTTGAAGACACCGTGCTCTTCGGCCCGGGCACTGAACAGGGCATCTTGTGCGTATTGGATTCAGATGACTCCGTCTGGGCGAGGACACGTTTTTCCGTCAGAGGAAGCTTTTCCGATAGGCCAAGGCTGCGCAGCGACTCTTCAAAAGAATCCATAAATGCGGCATTGGCATCAATAGACGTCCTGCCGCCGTATTGCCGGCCGGCTTCATATCCGGCAAGGGCGACTTGATAATCCGGATCCGCGGCGGCCTTTTTTCGCCATAGGTCAAGCACCTCCAGAACCATCTCGTTGTTTTTGATGGCATGGATAAAGCCCTTGCGGTAGATGTCCCGATAAAACTGCTCAAAATCATGAAGGCCGGTCAACACGTCGGTTCTGACCAAGCGGAAATTGTTGCGATTCATCGTCCGGATGACAAAATTTTCCGGGCGAATCGCCTGATACGGATCAGGTACAATGGACACGGCCTGTCTGAGCCATTTTGTACGGTACAAATGGACGCCGCCCTCTCGCGGGCTTTGCAGAAACTTATCAATGATCATACCGATGACACAAAAGACTTTCTCGTCCAGCGTTTCGGCATAGGCAATCATCTTATCGACAATCCGCGGCATGACCAATACATCCGCATCCACGACAAAAAGCCATGGGCGATTGTCCTGCAATCCAATCTGAAAGGTTTTTCGCAACGCCTGCGAAAAGGGGGTTTCGTGAATGAGATGGATATTGTGTTCAGGAATTTGACATCGTAATCGATCATAACACAGTCCTTCGGTCCGCTCGCCTACGGAACGAATGACCACCGTCGCTTTTTCGGCTAAGTTCTCAACGGACGCAAGCTGTCCTTCATCGATGCTGTATCGCGTAATCGCTGTTTTCGGGGCCGGTTTGGGACGCATAACAGAGGTCTTTGGATTCCCGTCAGCGGCCGCCGGCTGTGGTGAACCAGCAGCGCCGGCAGAGCCATACGCCTGGCGGATCAGCTCATCGACGGCTTCGGATGACATCTGATAGGTTCTCGGAAACAGCATCTCGCCATCCTGCCAGTTGTATTCAACCAGACCGTCCCGAATGATTTGCTCATACATCTCTGAGATCGGTATCCCCACAAAACGGCCTACCGTGCCGTCCATACAGGAATAGGGCAACCGAGCCGCCTGTTGTGCAAACCGAATCGTATTAAGTATCTCCTGTCTGGTTTCATTGGGCGTGGCAACAATAAATCCGCCGGTATAATGCATACCGACTTTTTCAAACAGCTCTATTGTATCGACCACTTGTCGGGCTGTCTGTCGTTTGCGCATATACTGAAGGGTTGAATCGTTGATCGACTCAAAACCGCAACTGATCAGACGGCACCCGGCGTCTTTCATCATTTTTACGACGGATTCGTTCAGACTGTTGATTCGGGATTGACATGTCCATTCCAGACCGAGCTGCGCCATTTTTTCACACAACGCCGTCAGCCTGTCCCGATTGACGGTCAGATTGTCCTCACGAAAGTGAATGGATCGTGTGCCGTAAGTCTGTTTCATGTATTTGATTTCTTCGATGACCTGATCTGTGCTGCGTGCAATATAGCGGCGACCCCAAATATGCTGCGAAGAACAGAAGCGGCAATCAAACGGACAGCCGCGCGACGCGACAACCACATCGGTCGGAAAAGTAAGCTTAATGAAATCTCGACGATAATGGTTCAGATTGATCTTGTGTCGAGCCGGCCGGGGAATCGTATCCAGGTCTTGTATTGACGCCGGCGGCGCCATGGTCTTAAATGATTTTGCACACAAACCGGCGACGCCTTCCAGGGCCTGACCACGCTCCAGACGCTCCAGAAATTCTTTCAACGACGCCTCCGCCATGCCCCGAAATACATAATCAAAATAGCGGATGTGCTTTTCGGGACGAACGGTGGCATTGGGGCCGCCGTAGAGGGTGATGATCTGCGGCTGGATTGATTTAAGCATTGCCGCAGCGGTCGAAGCCTGCGGCCATTCGAGCATGGTGCCGCCAAACCCCGCCACCTGAGGGGCATGCGCTAAGATACATTCGACGAGTTTATCGTCTGATAGTTTATGGGTCGAATTATCAATGTAAATCACCTCATGATCGGACTCAATGGCACTGCATAAGTAGAGCATGCCCAGCGAAGGGAGCCGCGGCTTGCCCTTGCGTTTGCTCGGAGGCGGATACCACCAGCCGTTCAATTCATCCAGCTTGGTTTGATCGGGCAATACCAGTACGACTTTCATTGTGTCCTCGATACGCTGATGTTAGGCGATACGACTTGATACGTTACAGACGCCTTAAACAAAGTCATTTTTCAATGTGCAAATCATGAGTTGACATTCCTGGTCAACATTCGGCACGTTGATGTGTTTCAGTATCTTAAAATGAAACGACATATAGTTATAAAATTCCTCAAACGTCCACTCCCGCACATGGTAAATGCTTTGGGGAGGCCCCGTCTGTTTATGATGGCAGTGTTTTACCAAATACTCCCGATCCGGCGTCGAAAAAACGGCGAACCGGGGATTCATTTGTCCAATGGCTTCAATCACCTCATCCGGATCGATCACATGTTCGATCACGTCGGCGCAAATCACCAGGTCCGCACTATTGATTTCGGACGTCTGATCCGGAGTCAGCCAATGATATTGAGGATAGCGGTCTCTCAATTGAGAAACAGTCGGTTCGAGATCGACTCCGATAATCTGAAATTCCGGAAAAAATTCCAAAAGCTTTTGAGCGCCGCCGCAGCCAAAGTCAACAACCGTACGAAGATTCTGCTTGACTGCAATATATCGGGCTATCTCATAAACCTTTCGCTGATAACCGCTCGACCGACTGCACATATCCTTAAATGTGGCCTGGTTTCTGCTGATATAATCCGGTCTGATACAGTAATTTTTCATCATGCTGACACCCAGAGACTTCATCCACAGATGATTGATGTTTGACCGCTTACTTTACTTTTCGGCATATCGTTCAAAGGCCTTGATGCCGTTGCGAATTTGAGCAAGCTTATCAGAGACTTCCTGCCGCTCGGAGGCGATCACCAGCATCAGCTCGCGATAAAGCGACTGGATGCGGGATTTCAGCTCGGCGTTTTCGGGTCTGTCCAGAAAACCGCTTCGCATCAATTCGGCGGCAATCGGTTCGGCCTGTTCGGCGCAGGCCATCGCCGCATCCAGATCGTAACGGCGGAGCCGATCAATCTGACGGTTCAACAAATCTTCAAGACAGGCGGCGTTCATCGCCGGTCCTCGGTCGGTCGTGGTGTGTGTCATTTTGAAACTCCTGCGGTTTGCGCCTGCATATGCTCGACCTCTTCAAGCAGGTTGCAGGCGTCGTTATGATGGGGTTCAAGCGTCAAAATATCCTCCAGCAGATGCCGGGCCTGTTGCGGCTTGTCTTCCTTGACATACAGCGTCGCCAGGCAAAACATCACCGCCGTATCGCCGGGGTGCGAATCCAGATAGACGTTCAGGTAATCGATCACCCGTGCAAACGATCCCATCTGACAGGACACC
>DSDR01000191.1 GCA_011048645.1 Phycisphaerales bacterium | reverse complement strand
CCTGGTTTGCCGACGGCCAGATCAATGTGTCCTATAACTGTCTTGATCGACATCTGGGCACGCCGATTGAGAATAAAACCGCTATTCTCTGGCAGGGTGAAGAAGAAGAGGCGGTCAAACGATTCACCTATAAACAGCTCCACACCGAGGTGTGCAAGTTTGCCAATGTGCTGAAGGCCAAAGGGATCCAAAAAGGCGACCGGGTCGCGATCTATATGCCAATGGTCCCTGAACTGGCGATTGTGATGCTGGCATGCACCCGAATCGGAGCGATTCACTCGGTGATTTTCGGCGGCTTCAGCGCCGACGCCATTAAAGGGCGAGTCAACGATTCGGACTGCAAAATGCTGATTACCTCCAACGTGTCGCTGCGTGCGGGCAAACACATCCCTCTTAAGAAGATCGCCGACGAGGCCCTTGAAGGGTGTCCCACGATTAAAAACGTCATTGTGGTCAAGGTCAACGAAGAACCCTGCGAAATGAAGTCCGGCCGCGACCTGTGGTATCACGACGAAATGAGCGGCGTCAGCGCCGACTGTCCTGCGGAAAAGATGAATGCCGAGGATCCGCTGTTTATTCTCTACACTTCCGGCTCGACCGGCAAACCCAAGGGAGTCGTTCACACGACCGGCGGTTACCTGCTGCATACAGCCTTGACGCATAAGCTGGTGTTTAACATTCACGATGACGATATCTATTGGTGCACCGCGGACATCGGCTGGGTGACCGGCCACAGTTATATCGTTTATGGTCCGCTGGCCAACGGAGCGACGAGCCTGATGTTTGAAGGCGTGCCGACGTATCCGGACGCCGGTCGATTTTGGCAGATTTGCGACAAGTTCGGCGTTACGGTCTTTTATACCGCTCCGACCGCTATCCGCGCCCTGATGCGTCTGGGCGAAGAATGGGTTATGAAGTACAAACTCGATTCGCTGCGGATTCTGGGCACGGTCGGCGAGCCGATCAACCCCGAAGCGTGGATGTGGTATTACGAGAAGGTCGGACGGGGCCGCTGTCCGATTATGGACACCTGGTGGCAGACCGAGACGGGCGGGTTTATGATTACGCCGCTTCCGGGTGCGATGACGCTCAAACCCGGCAGCGCATCGCGGCCGTTCTTCGGCGTCGATCCGGTGGTGCTGCGCGACGACGGGACGGCGTGCGACCGCAATGAAGGCGGCAAATTGTGCATCCGCAAGCCGTGGCCGGGAATGATGCGCACCATGTGGGGCGATCATGAACGGTTTGTTGATACGTACTTTGCGATGTTTGACAATATGTACTTTACGGGCGACGGCTGCCGCGTGGATGAAGACGGCGATTACTGGCTGATGGGACGCATTGATGACGTGGTGAATGTCTCCGGCCATCGCATCGGCACCGCCGAGGTGGAAAGCGCATTGGTGAGCCATCCGAAAGTCGCCGAAGCGGCGGTGACGCCGATCCCGCACGAAGTCAAAGGGCAGGGACTGTATGCTTATGTGACGCTCAAAGACGGCGTTCCTGAAAACGACGAACTGAAAAAAGAGCTGATTATGCATGTTCGCAAGGAGATTGGCCCGATCGCCGCACCGGAAGCGATTCAGTTTGCTCCGGCGCTGCCAAAGACACGTTCGGGTAAGATTATGCGGCGTATTCTTCGCAAGATCGCCGAAAAGGACACCGGCAATCTGGGCGACATCACGACGCTGGCCGACCCAAGCGTGGTCGAGAAATTGATCGCCGGACGCGGGCAATAATTCCGAACAGAGATTCTTGTTCTCCCAGCCGGATGTGTCCGCCTATACACATCCGGCTTTTTATTTCGTTTTTTTGCGTGATAAACGCTTTCTGTTCCGTATAATCGCGTCGCTTTTGGGGAAACCTCGGATGATACGTTCGATTGAGAGAAAGGATTGAACATGGCAGAAGAAAAAGTGATGAATCGATGGTGGGTGGTGGTCGGGGGCATACTTATCCAATTATGTCTTGGAGCAATCTATGCGTGGTCTGCTTTTACAAAAGAACTGACAGACGCAGGGTTGACAAAAACCCAAACACAAATCATCTTTTCGGTGGGATTGCTGTCATTTGCCGTGGTCATGGCCCTGGTTGCGGGCAAATGGCAGAAAAAGGCAGGCCCCCGAAAAGTAGCAATTGTCGGCGGTATCGTTCTCGGCCTGGGATATCTTTTGGCAGGCTTTTCGGGAACCAATGAAAACCCGAGTTTCCCGGGCATTCTCCTGGGCATCGGTCTATTGGGCGGCGCAGGCATCGGGCTGGGCTATGTTTGTCCAATTGCCGCGCTGGTCAAATGGTTTCCGGACAAGAAGGGATTAATCACCGGTCTCGCAGTAGCCGGTTTTGGTTTCGGAGCGCTGATCTGGATCAAGCTGACCGGCGGATTTGAATTCGGCCCTGTGGATTTAACCCCCGGCTGGGAAGGCTTATACGGAATGGGCTGGGGATTCAGCGAAGTGTTCAAGCTATACGGCATCCTGTTCGCACTACTGGTCATTTTGGGGGCACAGGTTATGGTCAATCCTCCGGCCGGATGGCAGCCTGCCGGGTGGCAGCCGCCAACCGGAGCCAGTGCGGCGAGCACCGGCGGCGTGGACTTGACCGAAGGCCAGATGGTACGTACCCCACAGTTCTGGATTCTGTTTGTGACATTCGCCGCAGGCGGCATGGCAGGCTTAATGGTCATCGGAATTATTAAACTTTTCGGCATTGACGCCCTGACGGCAGGCGGCATTGAAATAACCAGTGCCAATGTCATTACCGGTACGGCTATGGGGCTTTTTTATGCCTTGCTGAATGGGGTAGGACGTATTGTCTGGGGAGTGATCTCAGATAAGACCGGACGAAAAAAAGCCATTGTTCTGATGAGCGCCTCACAGGGAATTATGATGATTCTTTTCTATTTCATCGGCGGCAGTGAAATAGGGTTGTATATCGGCGCGGCGATCATCGGATTTAACTTCGGAGGCAACTTTGCTTTGTTTGCGGCCGCCACCGCCGACTATTTCGGCAATAAAAATGTAGGCACCAACTACCCCTGGGTCTTTATGGCATACGGCGTCGGGGGAGTGGTCGGCCCCGTACTCGGCGGCATCATGGGAGATGCAGGAGCTTGGATGTGGGCGTTTATTCCCGCCGGTATTGCGTGTCTGGCAGCGGCAGGATTGTCAGGAATGTTAAAACCCGTTACAGTAACCGGAACGGCCTTGGCTCAGGAAGCAAAAGGGGAAACCAAGGCGTAAGCTTTCATCAAAATGGAAAAATATTTTCAGAAAGCCCGGGGCAAACCGTTCCGGGCTTTTTCATTAAATTTACAGTCGATTTTTCTCCACGAAACCTACAGGCCGTGCAGAGGAAAGACGTGCCGTTTGAGATGTTCGATGACGCTTTCGACGACAGGGCCAACGGCGTCGCGCTGAGCTTGTGAAGGGATCAGGATGCGGTCGCGCAGCCCCGCTCCGCCGTGCCAGTCCATGCTCTCGAGCATCACGCCGCCCATGCCGGCGGTAAAGTCGTCGCCGACCTGATCGCCGCACAAAGCCGACCAAACCAGCGCCCAGGCCCGTACCGTGTTTTCGACATTGTAACCGCCGCCGCCGACGGCCAGGATGGGTTTGCCGAAGGCCAGCAGCAGGTTGATCACGTCGGCCATCACATTATTGGTCATTGACAGACCGGCCAGCGGGTCGCCGGCCAGCGTATCGGCGCCGGCTTCCAGGACAATCACATCCGCGTTGAACTTATGCAGCAGCGGCAGCGCCACCGCCCGAAACGCCTTCATATAAATTTCGTCATACGTGCCCGGCGGCAAAGGCAAATTGACGCTGTAGCCTTTGCCTTGGCCTGTGCCGATTTCATCGACAAATCCCGTCCCCGGAAACAGCGTCCGGCCGTCCTGATGGGTGGAGATGGTCATCACATCAGCGCGGTCGTAAAAGGCTGCCTGCACGCCGTCGCAGTGGTGCACGTCAATATCGACAAACACCACCCGCTTGCCGGCGCGGGCAAGCGTCTCGCAGCCCAGCGCCACATCGTTGATATAGCAAAAACCGCCGGTATGATCGGCAAAGGCATGGTGGTAGCCGCCTGACGGATTAAACGCGATACGGGCTTTTTTTTGCAGAATCCATTCGGCGCCGGTCACGGTGGCGCCGGCGGCCCATGAGGCATAATCGTACACCCCCCGAAACGCCGGACAATCGCCCGTGCCCAACCCCCTATACAGCATCTGAACGTCGTATTGGCCTTCATTGATGCGCAGCAGCGCGTCCAGATAGTCCGGCGTATGAAACATCAGCAGGGTTTGGCGGTCAGCCTGTCGCGGCGGTACCTCAATACGATCGGGACCTGTCAGCAGTCCCATCGAGACAAGCATCTCACGCACCTGTCCGGCCCGACAGGTCTTAAACGGACTTGTTTCCGGATACGGGAACTCATCCAACGGTCGGCCGTGAATAAAAATTTTTGCAGCAGCAGACGACATCGGGGATCCTTTCCAATAAAGGCATAATTATACACTATCGTCAGTGGTTTGCCACAAAAATCAGATCGTACCAATCTTCCGACAAGTTCGGTTCAGCCAGCCACGCCGGATCGTTGGGGTCATGTGCCAGCCACGCACGGGAAAAAAAGTTGAACTCATACAGATTGATAACCCCGTTAGCGCTCAAGCTCTATTATCTCAACGCTTTTCGACGAAGTAATATGCCGCCTATGCCAAACAGCATCAGTGACTGTACCCCTTTCTTAGGGCCACTGTAATAGTTAGGATTCCCGATTTTTATTGTGCTGATTTTCATGCTTGCGTCAAGGGTTAAAACGGCCTATGATTATTTTGTCGGTCGGAGGATATGGCTCTGCGGGGACGCAACCGCCAGCGCCGATCGGCCATCGGAGCAGAAGCCGGGTAGCCCTCTGTGGCTTGTCAATCACCTCTGAATCGTCCTTTTCTGCGGGCACATACAAAAACCCGCTGCGACTGATACCGGCCAACACACTAATTTCACGGCACTTTTATCTTGAAAAGATGGCAATTTGGCGGGTTTACTTTCGCGGGATAGGGTGTATAATTTGAGGACAACAACGTTGGGTTATGTGTGGTTTTGGACTGGATGGAAGCAATGGCTAATTATGATATATTGCGTCTTTTATACGACTATTTTCCAATGGCGGTCAACACCGGCCAGAGTCTGGTCTTCATCAGCGAGGACTGGAAAGTGGAGTTATGGGAACATCGCAACGCCTCATTCGGCCTTGCCAGGCCCTCCGGCCCGTCGATCCGCGTAAAAATCTTCAAAAAGACGCTCAACGGTGATTTTGTGTTGGGGCATCATCAGGACTTTCAACTGGATTCGCTCAACGAACTGGCCCAGCAGATCGAACGGTATATTCAGTTTGCCGTCGGGCAAAATATTCGTGAAAATGTATAAGGCAGCCGACAAGACGGCCGATAAAACAGAGACAGCCGCCCCGTCCGGCGCCCGATTTACCGTCAAGGTG
>DSDR01000135.1 GCA_011048645.1 Phycisphaerales bacterium | reverse complement strand
CTGACGGACCTGCAGGGTTATCCGCTCGGGGCGATTGTCTGGCTGGGCGGCTGCAGTGCGTCGTTTGTCTCGCCGGAAGGGCTGATCGCCACCAACCACCATTGCGCCACGGGAACGCTTCAGTTTCATTCCGAACCGGATCGCAACCTCTTTGAAGACGGCTTTCTGGCACGCACCCGTCAGGACGAACTGCCGGGCGAAATCGGCAAAAAAGTCTGGATCACGCAGGAGATCATCGAGGTCACCGAGGACATCCGCAGCGGACTGGAACAGATTGCCGACCCCGAACAGCGATACGCCGAAATCCAGCAGCGCATCAAAGACCGCATCGCCCGCGAAGAAGCGCCGGATAAAGGCATTCGATGCGACATCAAAAAATTCTACGAAGGGCAGCAGTACTACCTGATTAAATATCTGGAGTTGAAGGATGTGCGGCTCGTGTACGCCCCGTCCGAACATATCGGCGCTTATGGCGGCGATATCGACAACTGGCAATGGCCGCGGCACACGGGCGATTTCACCTTCTACCGGGCGTATGTCAGCCCGTCGGGGCGGCCGGTCGAATATAGTCCGGACAATGTGCCCTACCGTCCGCGTCAGTGGCTGCGCGTGGCTGATGAGCCGCTTGAACCGCATGATTTCGTACTCGTGGCAGGTTATCCCGGCCGAACACAGCGATGGAAGACCCTGGACGAACTGTTGTATCTCTACGAAACCGACAACCCGATGCGAATTCGAATCCTGCGCGAGCTGGCCGAACTGTACACCGAACTGGGCGAACGCAGCGATGAGCTGCAGATCAAAGTCAAACCCAGCTACAAAGGCGTGATGAACTATCTCAAACTGCTGACATTGATTCAGGACAACATCACACAAAGCCGCCTCATTGATGAAAAAATTCGCCTGCAAACCGAACTTCAAGACTGGATCGCCTCCGACCGGCAGCGTCAGGACACGTGGGGCGATGTCATTGACGAGATTGCCCGAATCAACGCCGCACATCGCCAAACAGCCCGTCAAGACTACCTCATCAGCAACGCCGTCAGCCAGGTTCGGCTGCTCTCGGCGGCGCACACCATTGTACGAATGGCCGAGGAACGCCCCAAAACCGACGACCAGCGCGAACCGGAGTTTCAACAGCGAAACCATGATCGTATCGCCCAGTCGCTGCGGCGAATACAGGCGTCCTACGACCCGGCCATCGATCAGGCGCTGCTGGCATACTATCTTCAGAAAATCAATGAACTGCCCGCCGATCAACGGGATAGCCTGAAAGCGGCTGTGGCCGATACAGATATTCACACACCGCAAGAGATTGAAGCATTTGTTCAGTCTTTGTTTTCCGATGCGCTGGAGCTGGACGAAGCCGAACGGCGTATCGAGCTGTTCGAAAAAGCCTCGCTCGAAGAGTTACGCCAAAGCGGCGATTCGTTCATTCAACTGGCGCTGCGGCTGCGTCCGTTTACCCGGCAGCAGGAACAGCAACGCAAACGCTATGAAGGCCAAATGGCGCTGCTGCGGCCAAACTATGTCCGGGCTTGTCAGGCCTTTTACAATCAACCGCTCGCTTCCGACGCCAACGGAACGTTGCGCGTGACCTTCGGTACCGTCAAGGGGTATCAGCCGACGCCCCAATCGTCGAGCTATGATCCGTTTACCACGCTAAGTCAGGTCATCGAAAAACACACCGGCGACGAGCCGTTCAACGCCCCGGAAAAACTGCGCAGCGCCGCGGCTTTGGTGCATCCGGAGATGGAGTTTTACGCAGCGAACCTCAATGACATACCGGTTAACTTCCTGTCGGATCTGGACATTACCGGCGGCAACTCCGGCTCGGCTACGCTCAATCGCAAAGGCCAATGGGTCGGGCTGGTCTTTGACGGCAATTCCGAAGCCGTTGCCAGCGATTTGCTGTTTATGCCCGACATCACCCGCGCCATTCATGTGGATTTGCGCTACATTCTGTGGATGATGAAATATGTCGATCATGCGGATGAATTACTGGCCGAACTGGGTCTTTGAGTCGGCGCGTTCGGTCGGATCCTCTTGTTTACTAACTATACGAGGACGGTCTTATGAGAAATAAACTTGTTATCGGGTGGGGAGTCATTATCACACTGATCGCCGCTGAATGGACTTACGCCGAGCGACGACCCGCCGAAAGGCTTGGTCGCGGATTTGTCGCCGTCCCCCGGCAGGAAGGCGGCGTCTATCTGGGCTGGCGGCTGCTCCGAAGCGATCCGCCGGATATCGGGTTCAACCTGTATCGGCAGACCGGCGACAGCGAGGAAATCCAACTCAACGATACCCCTCTCAGGCAGACCACCGACTTTGTTGACGCCAACGCCCCGCTGGATAAACCCAACCGATGGCGGCTGAGCATTGCTTCCGGCCGGCAGGCATCAGACGAGTGGGCCGCGGTTTCATTGCCGGCCGATCCGCCGATTCGCAACTATCTATCGATCCCCTTTCAAGGCAATTATGTCTGCAACCGGGTGGCGATTGCCGATCTGAACGGCGACGGCAAATACGATTTCGTCATCAAACAACCCCATCAAGTCAGCGATCCCGGTGTGTGGCGCAAGAGCGAGACTGCCTGGAAGGTCGAGGCCTATTTGAGCGACGGAACGTTTTTGTGGCGCAAAGACCTCGGTTGGAACATTGAACAGGGCGTGTGGTGGTCGCCGATGATCGCTTTTGATTTTAACGGCAACGGACGGGCCGAGGTCGCCCTCAAAACCGCTCCCACCGACGTCGATTACCGCAACCCCGACGATCATCCGCTGGCCGGGCGGGTTACCACCGGCCCGGAATACTGCTCCATCCTCGACGGGCTGACCGGAAAGGAACTGGATCGCGTCGATTGGGTCGCACGCGGCCACATCGAAGACTGGGGCGATCCGCGAAACAACCGCGCCTCGCGCCATCTGATCGGCGCCGCGTATCTGGACGGCAAACGCCCCAGCCTGCTGGTCTTGCGGGGCACCTACACCCTGATGCGCGTCGATGCGTACAACCTCGAGGACGACAAACTCGTCAAACTCTGGAGCTGGAGCGGCGACGAGGAAGACCCGCCGGTGCGCGGACAGGGAATGCACGGCATGCTGGCCGCCGATGTAACCGGCAACGGTCGCGACGAAATCATCCTCGGTGCAGCCGTACTCCGCGGCGATGGCACGCTGCTCTGGAACACCGGTCTGGGCCATCCGGACGCCTGCTATGTCGCCGATATTCTGCCCGACCGACCGGGACTGGAAATCATCTACGGCATCGAGCCGCGACGCGACCAACACGCCATCTGTCTGGTCGATGCCGCCACCGGCAATATGATCTGGGGCTGTGATTTCCCCACCACGCACGTGCACAGCAGCGGGATGTTCGGCAATTTTGACCCGAACAATCCCGGAATGGAATTTTACATCGGCGAAAAAGACCGTTCGGCTCACTGGACATTCAGCGCCGACGGACGTCTGCTGCGACAGGAAAACCTCGGTCGGCTCAATCCCGTCCCGCTGTATTGGGAAGCCGGCGAGGTCAAACCCTACGCCGACCGCGGCCGCATCCAGCGCTATCACGGCCCGGTTATCGACACGTATGAAGGCGCCATTCTGGCGGTGGCCGACATCCTCGGCGACTGGCGCGAGGAACTGATTACAGTGGTACCGGGCGAGCTGCGCATCTATACCACCACCGTCTCGGCCGCGGACCGCCGCATCACCCTGATGCAGGACGACATCTACCGAATGTACGTCGCGATGGCCTCGATGGGCTATCTCTATCCGCCTCAGTTGAGCACTTATCTGGAGGTCGAAACGGGCAAGTAAGGCCGCCGTATTGCATAGACTCGATTCTTCAGCCATTTGGTCTTTGGGCTTGTAATTCGCAGGCGGATGCCTACAATAGCGGCTTTTGTGTGTTTTGGAAAGTCGCTATGTCGATCAATCAACAAACAGAACAAAACCGACGTCCGGTCCTTGCCAAATGGGCCAATATCCCGTTTTCGCCGGCCAAATGGCCGTTTTTTTACGGCTGGATGATCGTGGCCGTCTCAACGGTCTCGATTGTCTGCTCAATTCCGGGACAGACCGCCGGCGTCGGCGTCTTTACCGACCACATCATCGACGCGCTCGATTTGACCCGCGATGAACTGAGCCTGGCCTATATGATCGGCACACTGAGCAGCGGCTTTATTCTGCCGTTTGCCGGACGATTGCTGGACGTAATCGGAGTGCGGCTGATGAGCCTGTTCGCTTCGCTGGGGCTGGCCGGCAGCCTGCTGATTTTGTCGCATGTTGATCGTCTGGCTGATTGGCTGAGCCGCCGTATCCCCTCCGACCTGACGGCGCTGCCCGGCATCGAGCCGCTCGCCGACTTGCTGACGCGGTTTTTTCCGTCCGGCCTGACGGCGGGCGCGGCGGCGGCGATTGCGTTTTTGTTCATCCGTTTTTTCGGCCAGGGCAATATGACCACGGTCGGCCGGGTGGCAATGGGCCGTTGGTTCAACCGCCACCGGGGGATGGCGACCGCCATTTCCGGCGTCCCTGCAACGTTTGCCTTCAATGCCGCGCCGTGGCTGTTGGCCGGACTGATCGCCGCACTCGGCTGGCGGCAGGCCTGCTGGCTCATGGCCGGGATCGTCGGCGGCGGAATGGCCACGCTCGGCCTGCTGTTCTTTCGCGACAATCCGGAAGAATGCGGCCTGACCATGGACGGCACCCCTCTGACTGAGGAAGCCCAGCAAAAACATCCCGATCTGCACCCGATTTATCGGGACTTTACCCGCCGCGAAGCGCTCAAAACACTGTCGTTCTGGACGACGGCACTGTTGTTGTCGCTGCACGGAATGATCGTCACCGCGGTGGCGTTTCATATCACCGACTTCGGACAGGACGCGGGCAAAAGCGCCGAGGAGGCGACGCGGCTGTTTCTGTATTTTGTGTTCATTACCCTGCCGGTGCGGTTCCTGACCGCTTACCTCATGGACAGAACCCGCATTCCGCTGAGCTGGGTCTTAATGGCTCTTTCAACAACGATCGCCGGCGGGATCTATGGGCTGATTTTTTTCGATACGCCGGTCGGCTTTGGGACAACTATCCTGATGTTCGGCATCAGCGGCGGGATGTGGGGCGTACTGGCCGATGCGTCGCTGCCGCGTTTCTTCGGACGAAAACACCTCGGCGCCATCAGCAGCGCCGCCATGTCGGCTATGGTGCTCAGCAGTGCGATGGGGCCGGTGCTGTTCAGCTACGGCAAGACCTGGCTGGGCAGCTATCAGGACGCGCTGTTGTGGATGCTGATCCTGCCGGCAGGGTTGCTTGTAATGAGCCTGTTGACCCGCAATCCTCAACATCGCTGCGCCCCGCAGCCCTGATGCATACGTTGCGGCGTTAAGAAAGTCCATCAGAATTTGTCATAAAAAATACGTTCCGGCCGCATGTTTTTATCCAGCAAGACCTCGGTCACCGCATCGATCATCGGCGGCGGGCCGCACAGAAACGCCTGATGCGGGTGCAAATCATCGG
>DSDR01000220.1 GCA_011048645.1 Phycisphaerales bacterium | reverse complement strand
TCATCGCCGGGCCAAAATTCCGAATCCCGCCGGCCGTACCGTCCTATGGCTCGCAACACGGGACCAAAATCGCTTTGAGCGGCCGCCACATCGCTTTGAGCGCTGACGATACGCTGAAGGGCGGCTTTCAACTCCGGCCGCTGCTGTATGGCCGATTCGAATGAGGCGTCCAGATTGACTGTGTCCGGCGCGATAACCGATGGCATCGTATGGTCAATCTCTATCGGCAACTCGACCGGCAGTCCCATGGCGGTATTGAGATTGCCCTGGCTGATACGCACCCCGTTTTCCGCTCGGACGACAGCCAATCGCCGGTCGGCCGTTTCCACCCGCATCCGCAGCACATCGGCCTGGACCGCGACGCCGATTTGTCTGCGCTGCTCGGCCAAACGCAGGTGGTCCTCTGCCCGCGCTGCGTTTTCCTCGGCGACCTTTAACGCCTCATAGGACGATAACAGGCTGTAATAAGCCTGCTGAACCATCAACGCAATATCCTGCCGCACTATTTCAGCTTCGTATTTCGAGGCGCCGGCTTTGGCTCGAGCCGCAGTCAGTTGCGCCCGTCGTCGGCCGCTGTCAAGCAGCAGCCACTGCGCAGCCAACCCGCCGCTGTAATCGTCTGTCGGGCCGACGACACTGGTCTGCGGCCCCATCGTACCGCCCAACCCGCCGGGCAGGAAGACATGCGTCTGAAACCGTCGATAGTCGGCGGTCAGATTCACGTGAGGGTAATAGCCTGCCTCTGCCTGTTTAGCCGCATGGCGTGCGGCGGCCAGACCCTCGCGCGACGCCTGGAGCAAAGGGTTTTGTGCCAGTGCAATCCGCACACACGCCTCAAGCGTCAAATCCTGATCCTTCGGAATGAGGTCTGTTTCATCGGTGTGTACTTCCGCAACATCTGACGGCTTTGAAATGGACGGCAGCAGATAACGATTGATGGACGGCGGGCGTTCATACGGCGGTTCAGCGCAGCCGGCAAGAAACACAACGCTTGCGGTTACCCTAATCAGGATACTGACGGTATGTTTCATACTCATTATATCACCTCGAACTGTAAATTGGCTTTAGCCATCTGTCTCGGTAGTCGCCGGTCGGACGCGGCGTTTCAGAGACGCTGCCGCCGTGTCCATCGACGCATAGACCACGGGGATAATCACCATTGTCAAAAACGTCCCCACCAGCAGGCCGCTGGCGGCGGCAATGCCCAACGGACTCATCCGCTCCAACCCGATGGCCAGTTCCAGCACCAGCGGCGTCAGGCCCAGCACCGTCGAAACCGTCGTCATCAGAATCGGGCGGATGCGAAGCCGAACCGATTGGACAATGGCCTCATCCCGTGCCATCCCGTCCTGTCGTGCCTTGAGGATAAACCCCAGCATCAGGATACTGTTGTTAACGACCGTGCCGCCCAGCAGAATCAGTCCCATCATGGCCGGTTGGCACATCGGTTTGTCAAACAGCAGCAGTCCCCACAGCGCCCCGGCAACGGCCAGCGGAATCGCCGCCAAAATCGTAATCGGATGCCGCAGCGATTTGAACGTCGCCATCAGCAGAATATACAACAGCACCAAACCCACCGCCAACGCCTGAACCATACTCTTTTGGGCACGCGCCATATCAGTAACCGTACCGGCCACCTCGATATGATAGCCCTCCGGCGCTTCGATTTCCAACAGACGCTGCTTGACCATGGCGGCGACTTGCTTAATCGTATAAACCCGATTAACAGCGGTAATGTCCAGTGTGTTGCGCAGATGTTCGCGTGTGACGAACGGCTGGTCGCGCTGGGTCTGAACCTGCGCCATCGCACGCAGCGGCAAGGGGCCTGAAGACGTGCTGACATAGATCTGCTCCAGTTGGTCGGGATATTGAATTTCCGATTGTGCGTATTGCACATGAATAGGAATATCGAGCATTCCTTCCAGCCGCATCATAGAAGCGGGCACACCTTTGACGGCGATCTTGAGTTCGTCGGCCACCTGTGCCGGCGAGGTTTGGTAAAGACGCGCAAGGGCCGGATCGACACGAACCATATGCTCGACCTTGTCGAAATACCAGCTTCGTCTAACATCCACCAAGCCCGGCAAACCGTCCAGCGCCTCAAGGCACTCATCGGCCAGCGACGAGACAATCGTTGAATCCGGTCCGCTGACAATAATATTCAGCGGCGCTTTGGTCGTGGCCATCGGCGTAGCCCCGTATTCGTTGATACGGCTGGAACGGACGCCGGGCAGCGCTGTCAATTGTTCTCGCCATGCGTCCTGAATCTGCCAGATGGTTTCGCTGCGCTGCGTCCGGTCAATCAGATGAACGGTGATTTTTGCCGTCTGGGCGGTTGCTCCGCCGCCGCCGAAACTGATTTGTCCGGCCTCCGAGCCGACGACCGAGGAGACCATTTTAACGCCCGGCGTCGCAAGAATGACCGATTCCGCCTGCGACAATACGTTTTCAACCTGAGCCGGCGCGTACTCGGTCGGCGTCTCAAACTCGATCATGCTGATACCGGTATCCATCGGCGGCATCAACTCGCCGCCGACCAGCGGAACGACGATGCGCACCGTGGCAATAAACAGCGCCGCCGCCCCAAGCAGTGTAACGGCCTTGTGCCGCAACGCCCATCGCAATAGGCCGACATACATTCCGGCAAGGGCGCCGACCCCGTGATCCATATTGCCGAAGAAGCGTTCCAAAATGTTTTTCTTTGTTTTTCGCCGCTTGAGCAGCCAGGACGCTGTCAGCGGTACCACCGTCAGCGCGCTGAGCAGTGAGGCCACCAGTGTTGTCACAATCATCAGATTCAAGGGCCGCATCACCTGCTGGGTGTAGCCGCCGGTAAACGCCACCGGAACCAGTACCACCACGGTGGTCAGCATTCCGGCGGTAATTTCCAGCGCCACTTGGTTGGTTCCCACGCGCGCCGCTTCCACAGCGTCGGGTTTGTCCATCTGCTGCCAATGTCGATAGATGTTTTCCAGCACCACCACCGAGGCGTCCACCACCATGCCGACCGCGATAATCAAACCCGAAAGCGTGACCATATTGAGCGTGAAAGGCGAGAGGCTCAGCACCATCAGACTGCCCAGAAAGCTCAGCGGAATACTGACCGCCACGACCGCCGCCGCCCGCGCATCGGCCAGAAAAACAAAAATCACAATAACGGTGATGATGACCGCCTGGCCCAGGCTCTGCTGCATGCCGCGCACGTTGACATCGATCAAGGGCTGCTGGTCGTCGGTAATTTCAAAAACGATATCAGGATAGCGCGCTTCCAGTTTGGGTAAAAATTCCTTGAAGGTACGGATAGCCTCCACGGTCGGACTGTCATCGGGCCGCAGAATGTTGACTGCAATCGCTGGTTTTCCATTTCCGTGATAGAGACTGCGCGGCTGCTGAACCGAAAGACGGACATCAGCCACATCGCGAACACGCAGCAACCCCTGGCCGGTCAATCGCAGCGGCAGGTTGCGAATCTGCTCAAGCGACTCAAATTCGCCGACAATTTTAACAAGGTGTTCCTCGCGTTCGGAATACATCGTCCCTGCCGGGGCGGCGACATTTTGGGCCGCCAGCACTGAAACGACTTCAGGAAGCGTCAGGCCATGGACGGCCAAACGATCCCGGTTGATGCGTACCTGTACTTCGGGCTGGTGGCCGCCGAAAACTTCCACGTCGGCAATGCCCGGCAGTGCAAGAATCTGATCTTTGATCTGGTTTTCAGCCAGCAGGCGAATCTGCGACAACGTTTGCGGACTGTCCGGACGGGGCGACAGCGCCAGCGTCGCCAGCGGCCGTGTGGCGTCGGTAACCTTGAAAATGCGCGGCTCGAAAATATCCGTCGGCAAATCCGCCCGCACACGGCCGATAGCGTTTTGCACATCCAGAACCGCCTGCCCGATGGAAGTATCATAATCAAACTCCACATTGATGCTCGAGACCTCATCGCGCGTCGTGCTGGCCACCTTGACAAGGCCGTCCAGTGTGTTCAGCTCTTTTTCCAGCACACGGGTAATCTTGTCGGCCACATCGCCGGCGGCCGCTCCGGGACGCACAGTAATCACGGCCACCTGAGGCGGAACCGTGTTCGGGAACAAATCCGTCGGCGTGCGAAGCAGCGATAGAACGCCCAGCGCCGCGACGACCATCACCATCGCAACGACTGCATATGGATTGCGAAGGGAAAAACCGGTCAGATTCATTGCCGCACCTCCACCGACAGTCCCGAATTGAGTACCGACCACCCCAGAAATGTGCTGATAACGACCTGTTGACCCGGCTCGACGCCTTTGACCGCGGCTTGATCTTTCTGCTGTCCGACCACACGTACCGGTATTGCTTCAAGCCGACCGTCCTTGACGACAAAGACATGCGATTGCCCTTGGGGGGATTCGGTAACAGCGGCGGCGGGAACGAATGTGACATTTTCTCTTCGTTCCAGCACCAAAGAAAGCGGAATGTAAGCTCTGCCGACCAGCTCATCAGCCGACTCGCCAGTCAAAACGGCTTCGGTCCGCAGCATTCGAGCGTGATTCAACGAAGGATAAAGCGTATTGACGGACGCCTGACGAGTCGATCCTTCCGATGTCGTATAGCTGACGGACATTCCCGCACGCACTTGCGGCACATCCTGTTGCGGAACATCAAACGCCAGCTTGAGGTGGCTGTGATCTTCGACGGTCAGCAGTGATTTTCCGGGAACCGCCAGATCGCCCGGATCGACATGACGCTCGGACACCACGCCGTCAAAGGGGCTGACGATGGAACAATAACTTAGCCGCGTTTGTATCTCCGCCAGCCGCCGCTTCAGCGATACGGCCTGATGCTCCAGAGCGCGGGACTTTTGGCGAGTCGATTCCAGCCGACCGGTGATTTCATTGACCCGCTCCCGGGCCGCTTCCGCCTCTGAGACCGTTGCCGCTCCGCCGTCCTGCAGTTGTTCGATTCGTTCGGCTTCCCGCATCCAGTAATCCAGTGAACTGCCCAGCGATTGAACCGTCGCCTCATTGGCAGCCTGCTCGGCCAGAACCTGTTCGATCTGGGCCTGAACAGAGGCAAGGGTCTCTTTTATCTCTCGGTCATCCAGCGTAATTAGTAATTGGCCGGCCTGAACTCGGTCGCCTTCTTTGACCAAAAGGGATTGAACCGTTGTGGTCAAGCGGGCAGACAACGTCGCGGCCTGCACCGGCTCGGCAATGGCCAGGTAATCTCTGACATGCTCCCATGTTCCCCTGTAAGAGCGGGCGGTATGCACCGCAAGGGGCCTGATCTGAAACCGAGCCGCAGCGGCCAATGCCGCCTTCCTTTGTCGAATCAGCATCCTGGCGCCAAAACCAATCCCGATGATGATGATAATGGCCAACAGGATGTATAGTGTGCGTTTCAGTCGAATTTTCATAGCATTTCCTTTTTTGGACGCTTGTGCTCTCCGGTTCTACCGCAGCGCCTTGAGAAACAACGGCCAGGCCTTTTGGGCCTGCCGCGTCACATCGAAATCGCCGTCGCTGAGATGCCATAAAATCATAGACGG
>DSDR01000247.1 GCA_011048645.1 Phycisphaerales bacterium | reverse complement strand
TGGTATAAAAATTACAAGCCGCACGTGTTTTCGTATAATGTGCTGAAATATCGACGGGTCGATGTGGAACAGCGCGATGCATACAGACATTTGTTGACGGAATTGAAACGAAAATAAGAATCTATGACGGCCTTTATTATACGACGACTGCTTTATACGATTCCGATTGTGTTCGGGGTGTTATTGCTGACGTTTGTGTTGTTTACGCTGCTTGGGGGCGACATTTCCTATCAGATAGCCGGTCGTGACGCCGACGCCGAGACCATCGCTGAGATTCGCCATGAATACGGGTTGGATAAGCCGCTGTTTGTCGGGTTGGAGCCGCTGGACGAGGACGACTGGCAGGCCGGCAAAGCGGCTTATCTTGAGCAGGCCCGCGCGGCCGAAGCGGCCCGTCTGGAAGACGCCGAATCCGCTGCCGTTCGTCCCTTAAGTGAGTTTGAGCTTGAGCAACAAGCCAAAGCCCTTTGGCTGTCAGAACTGTTCAAAGAACGTCTCAGCAGTGTCCGGTGGGTGCGATCCTGGAAAATGCTGGATTTTGACAGTCAATTTTTCAATCACTTTACACGGGCACTGACGTTTAATTTCGGCTACGATTTGAACCGTGAACTGATTTCCGACCGTATTCTGTGGGGGGTGGGGCCGTCGCTGGCGCTGACGACGCCGATGTTTGCCGGGACGCTGGCGATTTCGATTACGCTGGCGCTGGTGGTGGCGTTTGTCCGCGGCTCGGCGTGGGACGTGACGGTGGTGGTGATTTGTGTGGCGGGGATGAGCATACCCTATCTGAGCTTTATTATTTTCGGTCAGTATTTCTTTGCGTATCAGTTGGACTGGTTCCCGATCTTTTTTGTGCCCGACCGTTCGATCTGGGTCAGTGTGGCGCTGCCGGCGCTGATCGGCATTGCGGCCGGTCTGGGGGCCAATTTACGGTTTTACCGCACGGTGATGCTGGATGAGATGCGCTGTGATTATGTTCGCACGGCCTTTGCCAAGGGGCTTTCGACGCGCACGGTATTGTTTAAGCACGTCCTGAAAAACGCCATGATCCCGATTATCACCAACGTCGTGCTGTCCATTCCGTATCTGATTCTCGGCTCGCTGCTGCTGGAGCGATTTTTCGGGATTCCGGGATTGGGCGATTTGATGATTCAGGCGATCAATTCGCGCGACTTTTTTGTGCTGAATGCAATGACCTATATAATGTCCTTGCTGATTATCGTATTTACTTTATTGACGGATATTTGTTATGCCTGGGTGGATCCGAGGGTTTCATTGGAATAAATCCGGAAATGGACGATTGACGATGGACGATGGACGAAGGTCTGTAATGGACAACAAAGAACTGAAAAAACGAACCAAACAGTTTGCTTTAAGGTGTATCAAGTTAAGCGATGCCATACCTGATACGCTGCTGGGGCGACACATCAAGGGGCAAATCGTCCGTTCTTTAACGTCGGTTGCGGCGAATTACCGAACGGCCTGTCTGGCACAGTCAAAACCCGGATTCATTGGAAAATTAAGCATAGTTGTCGAAGAAGTAGATGAAACGTTGTTCTGGCTCGAAATTATTATTGAGGAGAAATTGATATCCCAAGGAAAGGTTGAGTTGCTGATGCAGGAAGCGGATGAATTGACCGCAATTTTTGTCACCGCACGCAACACCGCCAGAAAGAATCGTCCATCGTTCATCGTCCATCGTCAACCGGATGAGTAAGCTCATGGAAACATCCAATACGAGTTCAATCACGCTCTCGAAGGGTCGCAGTTTGTGGGCGGACGGATTGCGCCGGTTACGCAAACGGCCGCTGGCGATTGTGTGTTTTTGGATTTCGATGGCGTATTTTGTATTGGCCGGATTTGTGTTTGTCTGTGAGACCGCCGGAGTGGATAATGTGCTGATGCGATGGAATGAGGACATCGGTCCTTCGTATCAGGCGCCGCTGGCGTCGTATGAATGGCAGACGCTGGACGGGGATACCCGGTCGGGCTGGTCGCTGCTGGGAACGGATTTTCTGGGGCGTTCCACCTTGCGAAAAACGCTGTACGGGGCCAAAACATCAATCACCGTGGCGCTTTGTGCGTCCGTCATCAGTTTGCTGATCGGCGTGCCGCTGGGGGCGATAGCCGGTTATTTTCGCGGCTGGATTGATGATCTGGTGGTCTGGCTGCTGACTACGCTCAATACGATTCCCTATATTCTGCTGGTGATGGCCTTTGCGGTGGTGCTGCGGGATAAATCGCTGTTCGGCGTGCCGCTGCGCGGCGTAACGGGGGTGTATCTGGCGATGGGGCTGACCAGTTGGGTCGGCATTGCCCGGCTGATTCGCGGCGAGATTATGAAACGCAAAGAAAGTGAATACGTCCTGGCGGCGCGGGCGATGGGCTGTTCGTCGGGTCGGATTATCTTTCAGCATTTGCTGCCGAATGTGTTTCATATCATCATCATCAATTTTTCGCTGCGTTTTGTGACCTTTATTCACGCCGAGGTCATTTTGAGCTTTTTGGGGCTGGGCGAGACCGACAAACCCAGTTGGGGCGCGATGATCGACGCGGCCCGGGCGGAACTGGCCCGCAATGTCTGGTGGGAAATGGTGGCGGCGACCGCGGCGATTTTTGTGTTGTCGCTGGCCTTGAATTTGTTCGGTGATGCGTTGCGGGATTGTCTGGATCCGAAACTGAGGACGGATTGATGAACTATCGAAACGAACAGCAAACAGGATGACAGAAAACCGGTATGACGCAGAATAACTCCAATTTATTGTCGATCCGAAATCTTTCGACCCATTTTTATACCGAGCTGGGTCTGGTGCGAGCGGTGCAGGAGGTTAGTTTTGATCTGCATGCGGGCAAGACGCTGGCGGTGGTCGGCGAAAGCGGCTGCGGCAAGAGCGTCACGGCGCTGTCGGTGATGCGTCTGATCCCGTATCCGCCCGGTCGAATTGTGGCAGGGGATATTCAATTCAGCGGGCGTTCGCTGCTGTGTCTGCCTGAAAGCCGAATGCGTCAGATTCGCGGCAATGAGATTGCGATGATTTTTCAGGAGCCGATGACCAGTCTGAATCCGGTCTTCACGGTTGGCAACCAGATTACCGAGGCGATTCGGCTGCACCGCGGACTGAATACCCGTCAGGCCCGAGCGCAGGCGATTGAGATGATGCGGCGCGTCGGGATTGCCGACCCGCAGCGCCGGATTGATGAATATCCGCATCAGATGAGCGGGGGGATGCGGCAGCGTGTGATGATTGCGATGGCGCTGAGCTGTTCGCCCAAACTGCTGATTGCCGATGAGCCGACCACGGCGCTGGATGTGACGATTCAGGCCCAGATTCTGGACTTGCTGCGGCAGTTGCAGCGTGAACATCGGATGAGCATTATGCTGATTACCCATGATCTGGGCGTGGTGGCCGAGAACGCCGACGATGTGGCGGTGATGTACGCTTCACGCGTGGTCGAATCGGCGACGGTCAGGCCGTTGTTTGAAAACCCGCTGCATCCTTATACGCAGGGATTGCTGCGGTCGCTTCCGCGGCTGGGCGAACGTAAACATCGGCTGGATGTCATCGGCGGGGCCGTGCCCAACCCGCTGGATTTTCCGAGCGGCTGCAAGTTTCATCCGCGCTGTCCGGTGGGCAAAGACGATCGGCGATGCCAAACCGAAGAACCGCCGCTCAAAGAGGTTTCCGCAGGCCGATGTGTCGCCTGCTGGTATGCCGAGGGATATGAGGCGTAAATATCAGAAGTCAGAAGACAGAAGCCTGAAATAATGAGTCAAACGAACGATTATCTTGTTGAAGTCAGCAATCTGAAGACCTGGTTTCCCATTCGGGCGGGTGTTTTGCGTAAGACGGTGGGTTATACCAAGGCGGTTGACGGCGTCAGTTTTCGTGTCCGTCGCGGCAGGACGCTGGGGCTGGTCGGGGAAAGCGGCTGCGGAAAAACAACGGTCGGACGGACGCTGCTGCGACTGTCAGAGCCGGCGGAGGGGCGATTTGTGTTTGACGGCGAGGATGTGTTTGCCGCCGACGCCAAACGGATGAAGCATCTGCTTCGGGATATGCAGATGATCTTTCAGGATCCGTATGGCTCGCTGAACCCGCGTATGAATGTGGAACAAATCGTCAGTGAGCCGCTGCTGGTACACCGATTGGCCGGACGCTCTGAGCGACGTGACAAAGCGGCCAAACTGCTTGATCGGGTCGGGCTGTCGGCCGAACATCTGGGACGCTATCCGCATGAGTTTTCCGGCGGGCAGCGGCAGCGCATCGGCATTGCCCGTGCCCTGGCGCTGGAGCCGAAGCTGTTGATTTGCGATGAGCCGGTCAGTGCACTGGATGTGTCCATTCAGTCGCAGATCATCAATCTGCTGCAGGACTTGCAGGAACAGATGGGACTGACGTACATCTTTGTTGCGCACGATCTGGCGGTGGTTGAGCATATCAGCGAGGACGTGGCGGTGATGTATTTGGGACGTATCGTGGAGTTTGCCCAACGCGATGCGCTGTACGCCGATCCGCGTCATCCTTATACGCAGGCGCTGCTCAGCGCGATTCCGGAGCCGACGCCGGTCAAGACTCGGCAGCGCACGGTGCTGGGCGGCGAGGTGCCTAGTCCGTCCAATCCGCCGTCAGGTTGTCCGTTTCATCCGCGTTGTCCATTGGCCGAGGCCCGCTGTCGCGAGGAGGTCCAATCGCTTGACCCCAAGGATCCGAGCGGAACCCATCTGGCGGCGTGCTGGAAGGCGAAAACAGGATAACAAGACGAACATCGATAGTAATCGTGTGGCCGTGATCATTTGTCTTAACCTATTGGAAAGGGGTTGGCGATGCATTTGGATACGCAGTTCTCAATTTTTATGGTCAATAAACCCGGCGTGCTGGCCCGGATACTCAAAGAGCTGGCGAATGCGAAAATCAATATCGTGGCGATGACCATGATGGATTCGATGGAACACGGGGTGATGCGGCTGGTCGGCAGCGCCGCGTCGCGGATACGAGAGGTGTTGAACAAGCTGAATCTGCAATTCAGCGAGACGGAAGTGCTGTGCGTGAATCTGCCCAACAAGGCCGGGGCGTTTGCCGATGTGACTGAGAAACTCGCCAAGTCGCACGTCAATATCGCCTATGCCTACTGCACCGCCGGCGCGCGGGGCGGACGCACCACCGGCGTGCTGAAGGTTGCCGATGTCAAAAAGGCGATGAAGGTGCTGCAGGGCCACGCGGACATCCCCAAAGCCAAAACCGACAACAACGTCCGCCGTCCGCCGGCAGGACGAAAATAGCCCCGCGACGGTCAAAACCGATCCTGCGCAACAGCCGAGCCGCGCCAGCGGCCGGATATACGGCGTCTTGGATAACGTTCAACGCATAAGGATTCCGTATCGGGCGGCTCGCGCCGCCGCGCTATTGTTAAGACGATACCCACGGCGTTACGTCCCATCGGGCGGCTCGCGCCGCCGCGCTATTGTTAAGACGATACCCACGGCGTTACGTCCCATCGGGCGGCTCGCGCCGCCGCGCTATTGTTAAGACGATACCCACGGCGTTACGTCCCA
>DSDR01000221.1 GCA_011048645.1 Phycisphaerales bacterium | reverse complement strand
GCTTGTTTAGGATATAGTTTTTCTACCGTAGGCTTACGCCTACGGCTAACTTACTTTGCGTCCCTTCGGGACTTAACTCGTTCAACAGCAATTTTCCCTTTTCCCTTTTACCCTTTACCTTTCTCTTTGGCTTCCATCGCCGCGATCTGCTCAAACAGTTCCCACGTCTTGGCCGCCTCCTCTTCATCGACCTTGGCAATCGCATACCCGGCGTGGATCAGCACAATATCCCCCACCTCCACCTCCGGCGTCAGCGTAATGCGAATCTCCCACCGATTGCCCATCGCATCGGCGGTCGCCTTATCGCCGTCTTTTTCAATAACCCGTGCAGGAACCGCTAAACACATAACGTATCCTTTGGATAAAATTCTAAATCATAAGCACTAAATTCTAAACAAGATCAAATGTCAAAATGTCAAAAAATTCAACTGGTCGTGCCGCCAAATATTCGACCAGTCCAGTTAATATCGCACCGAGGGTGCATCATAAGATAGCCCAGGGCAACGCCCTGGGGTAAAAACCGTCCCATCGAGTTCGCTCTGAAAGAGCAGCATATCGTCCAACTGAACTTCCCCTTCGGGGCGCAGGGCGTTATTCGCATTTTGCCACCCAGCCCGCTGGGCTGGGCTAAGCTATCATGGCTTGCGCCCTGTCGGCTAACGCACTTTCGCCCCTGCAGGGCTATCCCGCAGGCATATAAAACAGCCTCTGTCCTCGCAGATTGTTTCGATTCTACTTGAATTTTTGAAGTTTGCGTAGTTCCTGGGTGCCTTTTTTCCAGTAGGCCAGTTTTTCTTCAAATGTCTTGCCTTCCAACTGCTTTTGGACTTTTTCGGCGCCGCGTCGCTTCATCTCAACGCAATCAAACGCTTTTGTTCTCATTGTTTTCTCTTTTCTTTATTCAGATCTGTTTAAATTTTAGAGCTTAGTGCTTTTCCAGCATTGCCGCGGCGATGGCGGCTTGGCCCAGGGCGACGCCGCCGTCGTTGGCCGGGACGTAGCGTTTCCATAATACATCAAAATCGTCGTTTTTCAACTGTTTGATCAGCCGCTGGGCCAGATAGCGATTGCCGAAGACTCCGCCGCTCAGGGCCGCGGTGTTGATTCCGGTGGCGGAGCGGGCCTTTTGTGCGATGGTCAACAGCGCCTCAGAGACGGTATTGTGAAAGCGCGTTGCCGTCGTTTCGGCTGTATCGCCGCGACGCAAATCCTGCACAATTCCCTCAAGAATCGGCTCATATCGCCATTGCCACCTTTGGTCAGCCTGCTCCCACTGAACCGGATACGTCTGCTCAATACCGGGCCGGGTCATCGCCTCCAGCCCCATTGGCAGCTCGGCTTCGAAGCGATTGACCGCTCCTGCGCCCAACAGGGCCGCGACCGCGTCAAACAGCCGACCCAGGCTTGATGTTGGCGCGGTATTGAGTGTCTTGGCGATCTGCGTGCAGATCAGTTTCCATTTGTCGGTATCCGGATCAATACGCTCCAACACGTCCCGATACGGCTCAATCGCGGCAAATTCGCCTTGCGGGGTCAGCAAGCCGATCAGCGGGCGAACGGCTTCTTTGGCCGCTTTGTCGCCGCCGGCCAGCGGATAATAGGCCAAATGGCCGAACCGCGAAAACTCCGTCAGCGACGCGATCAAGCACTCACACCCCCAAATCGCTCCGTCCGTGCCGTAGCCGGTCCCGTCGGCCACCAGCCCGATGACCGGCCCGTCGTGATTGTGCTCGGCCAGTGCCGAGGCGATATGCGCCCAGTGATGCTGGACACGCAGCAGCGGTGAAATACTCAGCTTCTCGGCAAAGTGCGACGACAAATACCCCGGATGCAGATCGCAGACCACCGCTTGCGGCGCGGCCTCAAAGAGCTGTTGAAAATGCGCGACGGATTTGACATAGTGTCGGTACGCCCGTCCCTCGGCCAGGTCGCCGATGTGTTCGCTGAGCAGGTACTGATCGCCCTTGACAAAACAAAACGTATTTTTCAAATCTGCCCCGGCCGCGAAGATGACGTGTCGGCTCGGTTTGGTCCGATACAGCGGTTCTGGCACATAGCCCCGCGCCCGCCGCAGCATCGCCGGGCCGCCGTCCACAATGTGCGCGACGGAATCATCCACCTGCCGCTCAATCGTCCGGTCGTGCATCAGAAAAGCGTCGGCGATCTGGCCCAGTTCCTCCACGGCCTGCGCATTGTCGCAAATCAGCGGCTCTTCGGAGAGGTTGGCGCTGGTCATGACCAACACCGACACGCCCGGCTCGGCAAACAACAAATGATGCAGCGGCGCATAACAGAGCATAAACCCGAACCGATGCGTCCCCTGGGCTGCCGACGGGGCGACGGCGGCGTTCGGTTGTTTATCCAGCAGAACAATCGGCCGCTGCGGACCGGTCAAAAGCGCTTCGGCGGCGTCATCGACTTGGGCGTAACGACCGATGGTTTCCGTATCCGCCGCCATCATCGCAAACGGCTTGGCCTGTCGGCGCTTGCGCTGTCGCAGTCGCCGCACCGCGTCGTCGTTTAAGGCGTCCACCGCCAGATGAAACCCGCCGATGCCTTTGATCGCGACGATCTTTCCGTCGCGCAGCAAATGTGCCGCCGCCGCGATGGCCGCATCGCAGTCGCGCTCGATTCTGTTGCCGTTGCCGTCGGCCAGCCACACCCGCGGCCCGCAGGTCGCACACGCCACCGGCTGGGCGTGAAATCGCCGGTCGCCGATGTCCTCATATTGTCCGCGGCACCGGTCGCACAACGCAAACTCGGCCATCGTCGTGTTCGGTCGGTCATAGGGAATGGTTTTGATGATGCTGTAACGCGGCCCGCAGTGGGTGCAGGTGATAAACGGATAGCGATACCGAAAATCACCTGGATCATTCATTTCCGTCAGGCAGGCCGAACACACCGCCGTATCGGGTGCAACACCAGTACTCGGCGAACCGGACACGGTACTTTGAACAATGTGAAAGTCGATTTCGCTCTCAATCGGGTCGATCTGGGCAACGTGACAGCGGTCAATATGCATCATGGCCGGAAAATCCTGCCGGTTTGCATCGATCAGCCTCACGGCAAAGGCATCGAGCGCCTCCGGCGCGCCTTGGACCTCAATCCATACGCCGGCCGTATCGTTGCGCACAAAGCCGCTGAGTTTCAGCCCGACTGCCTGTCGGTAAATCCACGGCCGAGCGCCCACCCCCTGAACCCGACCGCTAAGTTGAAAACGCTTTCGTGTTAATCCGTTCATGGTCAATAGAAAAAAATAACCGTGTCGATACAACGTGGTCTTATAACATCTACGATAAAAACACCAAAAACAAGAAAACCAATAAAAATTAAGTTTTTCTTAACAAATTCTTTTTATTTCCTTGAAATTCATGCCGGGTGCGGTTATACTAAACCTCAGAATCGAACAGTAAAACAACTGTCGGGGGCAGATAATGATAGCCGCAAAAAACAAAATCAAATTTTATCGCGTTAAAGAAGCCGGCCGCGGACCGCCGGAAGAACAATGAGAATTATGACTATTCGAACCGACACGGTCGCGCTTATCTTTACGGAATAAACCTATGAACGGTACCCCAAAACAGCATTCTGAGCAAGCGCTTCCCAAAAAACAGACACCACCGTGTGGCCTGACCTTGATGCGGGGGCCGCCGAGTGTGTAAACAGAAAGCGAGTTGTCTTTTGTTTCTCGCGCGACCCTCGCGGCCTTTTTTGCGCGCAAACAGCAAGACCGAAGGCAGGACAGAGTGAGGTCGGTCCAAAGGTCACACAGACCGCCAGCCGAGGTTCATTCGGGTTTTCGGCAGCGATAAATAAACGCCGGGGGCAGATTTTTCCAGATAATCGGTGATGTTTCCACGTCAGCAAACAACTGCGCCAGCTTGTCCCGAAAACGTTTGGCCTTGCTCAGCGGCCGGGCGTGAAGATAGGAAAAGGTGACAAACGTGCTCCCGGGGCGCAGGGCCTGTCGAACCGCGTAAAGGATGCGATCCTGAAGGGCCGGCTCAAATGTGGCGAAAGGCAGGCCGGAGATGATGCTGTCGGCCTGCGCAAGTCGGTAGGACTTCATAATGCGGTCGAGATGCTCGGCCGAACCGGCAACGGTACGCACGGCGGGCATTTTTTTTCGCAGCAGCAAAGCCAGATGGGGGTTGGCCTCAATCGTGATCAAATGTGCATCGGATGGCAAATGACGACAGATTGCCGCAGTAAAAACCCCTGTTCCCGGCCCCAGTTCAAGGACGGTCCGAGAGGTTTCAACCCCTCCAAGGCGCACCATCTGCTCGGCCAACACCGAACCGCTGGGAGCGATCGCCCCAATGGTTTTAGGCGAGGCGACGAATTTCCCCAAAAATAAAAATTTATTCTGGGTCGCATTCATCTTTTGTTTTGCCGCATCATCTTTTGAACATTTTGCTTCAAGTCATTTCAATCCCGAATAACCGCTATTATGATACCTGCTTGCACGAATTCCAGTCAAAAATATCCGGCATCAAACGGAACGGGAATCTCCGCGGATACGGATTCATTGCCAGTGAATGAAAAACAAAGAGCAAAAGCCGAATGGTCGCAGTGGACGGCGTTTTCGCCGTCTTGAAAAAAAACTTCAAAAGGAGGACAAATTTGATATATTGATCCACGATAGAAAAAGCCGCAGGGCACGGCAGAGGGCTGTCATTGGGACTGAGTGAAAAAGAGGCGCTCGTAGCTCAGCAGGATAGAGCATCGGTTTCCTAAACCGAAGGTCGCTGGTTCGAGTCCAGCCGGGCGTGGTTCGAAAAGGGGGGGCAAACTGTTTATAATGAAAAGGGGTAACACATGATTACGGGGAGTTGCCACTGCGGTGCTGTCCGGTATGAAATTCATGGGCGATTGCTCATGTTTGCGAATTGCCACTGTCCGGATTGTCGAAAATACACCGGGTCGGCATTTTCTTCGGTGTTGGCCGCCGAATCCCAGGGATTCATCCTGACGTCGGGGGAGGACAACCTTGCTCTGTATCCGTCATCTGCCGGAAAAGAGCGCCGATTTTGCAAAACCTGCGGCTGTCATATTTACCTGCGTGCCGAACACAGACCCGGCATGGTTTTCGTCCGGGCAGGCACGCTGGATGACGATCCGGAAATTCGGCCGCAAGGCCACTTCTGGACGAGTATGAAGGCGCCCTGGCACGACATTTGTGACTCGCTCCCGCAACATTTGGAAGGGTTGCCTCAGAAGTGAGTGGATGCGGCAGTTCGATGATCATCAATCCAACCGTGGTTCCATTTTTAAGCCAAAACTCGGATTCTAAGGCGAAGGGGTGGCTCTCTATGTCGTTATCAAGCACAAACGCAGGTCATGCGATGGAAAAAGATGATAAATGGGCGATGCAGGATTCGAACCTGCGACCCGCTGATTAAGAGTCAGCTGCTCTGCCAGCTGAGCTAATCGCCCTAAGTTCTTGATCTGTAAAGCGTTATTTTGCTAATGGTCAGGTCGCCCGACCCGTCGTAAAACGTTGTTGCTCCATCTTGTCGGAATGTTACATTTTCCCGGCCTCTAATGCAAGAACAAAATCCG
>DSDR01000157.1 GCA_011048645.1 Phycisphaerales bacterium | reverse complement strand
GGTGTATCGCGTCACCCGATCAGGCTGCTGATCCTGCTGCTGGGTGCGTCCCCGGAATTGCCGTGTGAACGTCAGCACGCCGTCCTTATACTCAACATCCGACAATTCCAGACCGCCGGCGAATTGTCGCGAAGGACGCTCCGCCTGGTCGGGACGGTCGGGGCGTTCACCTTGGCCTCGCTGCCTGTCAGGCCGTTCGCCCTGCGGACGCTGTTGACCCTGTTCAGGCCGCTGGCCGGTTCTCAGGCCCCGACGCGGCTGCCACGAGGCGACAATCTTGCCGTCTTCGTCGGTCGTTACCGAGAGTACCGTGACCATCTGACGCTCGCCGCGTGTGGTGGTGATTTCCCAGTTGCCGACAATGTCCGGCAGGGCGGGCAATCGCGTCCCTCCTACCTGGACTTCGCCCTGCTGGCTGGTTTGGGCGCCGACGAGCTTGCCGTCTTCTGTGAGCCTGCCGGTAAACTGCGAGACGAATTCGTCCTGACGAAACCGAGTACGTTGGCTAAAGGTCAGCGTACGGTTTTCGTATTTGAGATTTTCAAGGTCGGAAACTCCCCACAATCCGATCATTTGTCCGCTCAGCTTGCCATCTTTGTCGCGCGACAGCGACAAAATTGAGGACATCATACCGCCGCGAGGGCGCTGGGCTTGAACGTTTTGCGCACCGGAGCGTTCCAGTCGCCAGTCGCCGACAATGTCCAAATTCTCCGCCAACGCCCCAAAGATCGACGTTACCGGCATCAATGCCGACATCAGAATCGCCCATGTTCCCAGAATTGCAATCCGCTTCATAACACGTGCCTCCAAAAAAATATTGATGAATATTACTCGCTCAGCGGCGTCGCTGAGCCTGTTGACACACGATAGTTGGCCAAAAAAGACGAAAAAATCCTTCTTATTGTCCATGCATCCGTGCGCAGTTTTCAATGGGTTTAGACGAATACCGGTTTGGCAATCTTACAAAATTTTTATTTTTTTGGACAAATCGTCTTGGGAAACCTTACGGGGAAGGCAACATAAAACGATAACGGATGATCTCGCTTTCGGCGATTTTATCCCTGAGTGCGGCGATTTTACGCACCTGTTTTTTTTGCCGGCGGGTGAGCGGCTTGTTGACAGTACATTGATAGGATTTGAAGAATCGCAGCCGTTCGGTGCGGGTAAAAAAGTACGCCGCACAGACATCCAGCGTCGCCAGGTCGTACAGGGAGCAGAACCATCGATACCGCCAGCGTGAGCTGGATGGGTCGATCACCTGGAACGCAAACTCGTCGTCTCGGTTCAGGACGAGGATATTGCGCCAGTGATACTGGCCGTTGACGTAGCGGCCGGCGTTCATTTTGCGTGTAAATTCTGCCAATGCCGAAAGCAATTTCTTCCGTTTGCGCTGCGTCAGACTCGACAGCGAGTCTGCGACAAATTGATCCAGCGGCACGGCTCCTTTCACCTCTTCTGTGACCAGCAGCGACAAATGCAACAGCCTCCAGGACCGCTGGTGTCCAAAGGCAATAACACGCGGTGCAAGCCCTCGCTTGTTCAGCTTTTTCAGATTACGGAATTCCGCTCCGGCTCGACTTGTGCCCACCAAACCACCCCGAAACATAATTCGTATACGGTCGCTCCATCGTGGATATTGATAGACTTTGGCATAGCAGCCCGGCAGGGGCGCAGGCGGCTTGAGCCGGCAGAGCTGGGTGGTTCTGCCGTTGCTGACGGTTTGGACGGAAAAATTAACCCAGCACTCAAGATTATCCAATTCAAGGTTAGTTATGACCTCTTTGAATTCCTCTGCAACAAAGCAGTAATTCATTTGTAATCCGTTCTCAACACACACTATCTGTTTAATTGCTTGAGGGTTTATCATAGCCGCAAACCCGGCGGGATTCAATGGAATTCAGTATTGTACAATAATGAATAGTCATTATCTTGGTTTGGGGTGTTCATTTTTTCCGGTTATTCACCATTTTTTACACGGGGAGATGAAATTCAGTCGCTTTATCGTTTTTGAAAAAATTATCTATCCTTTTTCAAATGAAGAAGATAGATGTTTTGCAGAAAGGCGGAAGCAATACTGGCATACTATTTGCTAAATCCATAAACAAGATAGTCAGCATACTTGATCCGACTTTACTTTGGAGTCCATAAACGTATGAATGCCGATGTTGCCATAGCCGTACCGCACAGGGCGCCTGCCGCGGATTACCCTCTGCCGAATGGACCAGAGCGTCCGACTCATCCATCCCGACAGAATCAGACCGTCGAACAGAATAAACCCTATCGAGACCAACCGGTCGAACACAGGGAGACGGAGAAAAAAAAGGCTTCGACTGACGCCGATGCAGCGCCGAGCGACAGCCGACGTACCGTGTGCCAGGAACACGACGATTTCAGGAAGACACTGAGAAAACACATTGAAAAAGCCGATTCCCGATCCGGCTCCGAGAAGGATAATGAAAAGAATGCAAATCTTGCTGCAGCGCAGGATGACGCTGCTCCCATTGCGGCCGTGATTCAAGTGCGATGTGCCGGAATTGTTCGGTCCGGACCAGGCAAAAACGGCTTTGTGCTGGATAAAAACAATGCCGCCTTGGAAAAAAAGACCGGCAATGTTTCGGCTCGAGTGTCAATTTCATCTGAGGCCCTTCCGCAAAAGAGCCTGATTCAAAATGTACCTCTTTCTGCCGAAACAAACAACGCAGCCGATTCGCCTCAACGCACAGTCGGTCGGAATACCGCATCGCTTGTTGAAATGGCCGGCGAAAAGCAGACGCCCCAACATATTTTGAAAAACGAATCGGCATCGGACACAACAGCCGTTAAAAGGCATGCGCCAAGTCCGGATCAATCCGTTGAAGATGCCGGCCAAGACACAAAGCGAACCGGCCGAACGATTTTTCGATCCGGGGCAGAAAAAACAACCGCAGCCGAGTTGGCCAAGAACAGCGACCCTCCGACCACACAAAAGACTTTTATGAGTGTCCATCAAGCCGGGAAATCCGGTCCCGTTGAGACGAATTCAGTCAATCAAACCAACCCCGCATCCCGTACGACGGAGAACACGCTCACGTCCGCAGAAAAATCAGCATGGAATTCGTCGCTGAAAGCCTCTGTTAAAAAAGATGCTAACACCAAAGCGTTCGAAATCGATACAAAAACACCCCAATCGCATTATGAGGGCGAACGACAAGCCCAAACAGCAAATGCCGGCAGATCCGCCGAAGCGCTCCGTTCCGTATCACCCGCCATGGCGGCATCAGAGACAAATGACGCACCCTTTTCGGCTCAGATCGAGCCTGTTTCTTCCTCGGCGGGTGTTTCCTCCGGCAAAAGCATCGGCGATGCCGTCGCTCGTCCAATTGACCAGATCGTTCAGACGCTTCAACTGCGAACGTTCGGCGCCGAGTCTCAAGTGCGGATGACGCTTGCGCCCGAAACTCTCGGCGCGATTCGCATGACCTTTCGACAGACCGACGGTCAACTCGTCGGACTGCTCGAAGTGCAAAAGGCCGAGACCCGCAATGAAATCGAACGGTCGATCGGGCAGCTTGCCGCGGCGATGGAAACCGCTGGCCTGCAGGTGCGTCGAATTGAGGTCGCACCCTGGACGACCGGCGGTCAATCCGGACGCCATGAGTCGTTGGATGCCGGGTTTGATGAGAGCAAAGATCGGCAAATGCACCAATTCGCCGGCGAAGAATCCTCGCAACTAATTGCGGAAAAAGATGTTACGAGCGAATCCTCAAGACTGCCTGTCGCCTCGGAACACACCTTAAACGCCCATCGTGCCTCGGCCGATGAGGGGTTAAACGTCTATCTTTGAGCTTTCCTAACCTGTCAGCAACGACAGCACGGCTGAGATTAAGAACCTAACTCTTCTTTTCACAAGAGGTTAGGTGTTTTCCACGAAAATGACGAAAATTAAATTTTTTTCTCTTGACTTGCTTGTCAAATTCCGATATTGTGTCAACTGGTGTAAAGTGTGTGAGGAAGGGATGGTGCGGAGTGTGTGCTCTTGCGATCCCTGTAATGCCTGTAAAAAGATTTAACAACTTTGAGCGTGGGAGAGATTAGAATGAAAAAGAGTATGATGGTATTTACCGCGATTGTCCTGCTGGTCGCGGGGGGAGCACAAGCGGCGTTTATCACAGCCGTCAGCGGGGCGGACATCAATACCAGTTTTTCCTCCGGAGTGTTGACGCTCAGCGATACGATTGAATTGGTGGTCACCAAGGGAACGCAGGTTTCCTATAATAACACCACTTTTTCATTTTCGGCCGAACTTTTGGCCGATAACAGTGTCGGGGGACAGGCCAGCGGCGTGTTCGGCAATGGCGCCTTCACGATCACGGCCAGCGACAGTACCGTTTTGCTTTCAGGGCAGGTTCAGCAGATTACCCTGGAAGGCATTGGCGGCGGAACGTTGCTTGGCGGTGCGGGTGTGGTGTCGATTGACGCCGGTTCGCTACTGGCTGACATTGCTCCGGGGTACACCCAGGGCGAAGTCGTTGCAATCACATTTCAGATTAGTCCCGGCCCCATTGCCGATTTTTCCGGTGATTACACGGGTCGAACCAATCTGACTATCGTGCCGATTCCGGAACCGGCAACGATGACCTTGCTGGGTGTGGGTGTCGCGGCTTTGATGCGCCGTAAACGCGGCTAAAATAGTCTTAATAACTGTTATCTATCTTCCCGACGGGCCCTGAGGCACGTTGGGAAGATGTTTTGCGCGCACACACCGTCAAGCCAAAAGACACGGCATGCGATAAAGAGTTGCCGTTATGTCGTTATTTCACCTTGCAGGCGGACAGAGCAGCGGTAAATCCCCAAAAAGCGTTATGGGAGAGGGAAGTGCAAAACGTTTTTTTGACGTTTTTTTAATTTATAAGTTTTTTATATTTATGTATTTACGATAGTCTGTTGACGTTTCGTTTTGGCAGGGTATTGACTTTCCTGCCGATTTAGGGTAAACTAATTCAAACTTTATTGTGGTCGGAATATATGTTTGCTATTCCGTCAGCTAAACAGAATGTCAACTTATGTTTTGGAGAAATGGGGATGAAAAAGACACTGTTAGTTGTAAGTTTGTTTGCATTGCTGATGGCGGCAGGTCCTGCACGGGGTGAATATATATCATCCATCAGCGGCACGGATATTGACGCTGTGTTTGCATCGGGACAGTTGACGCTCAGCGATACCATTGAGCTGGTTATCCAGTACGAGGGCGGTACGCAGACACCGATATCGAATGCGGTATTTGCCCTGACAGCTGAGTTATTCGCCGACAACAGCAGCGGCGGTGTGGCCTCTGGTCTGTTCAACAACGGCACACTTCTGATTACCGCCGCTGACAGTACCGTCCTGCTTTCGGGCGTATTACAGGAACTTGCCCTGGAAAGCCTTTCGGAAGGGATGCTGCTGGGCGGCTCCGGTGTTGTTACGCTGGATGCGGGTTCCTTGAAAAGCGATATTGCACCGGGATATGAATTTGGCGAATTGGTCAGTATTTTATTCCAGATTGAGCCGTCGCCGGTCTACGATTTTTCGAGCGATTTCAGCGGACGGGC
>DSDR01000132.1 GCA_011048645.1 Phycisphaerales bacterium | reverse complement strand
CAGCGGCCATCTTACGCCGGTTGCCTGCCAGATCGCCGACCGTTACATTTAATTGAGCCAATGCTAAACGCAAGGTAGTTCGTCGTTCTCATCATTATCTTGAAAGCCATTTATCAATCGCCGCGGCGGCCTGTCGTCCGCCGTCAATTGCCCGCACGACCAGCGAAGCGCCCAGTACCGCGTCGCCGGCCAAGAAAACCATGGGGTTACTGGTCTGATAATCGGCAACTCTGATATTGCCGCGGTCGTCCAGTTCCAGTTCCAAATCTGAGACCAGCGGCTCATGTTCCACATGGACGAACCCCATCGCCAGCAATACCAAATCCGCCGGCAAAGCAAATTCCGTACCCGGCACTTCAACCGCTGCCCATCGGTTGTTTTTTTTGACCCACTCGACCAGTACGCCGTGAAGTTGACTCACACGGGTTTCGGTTCCTGTAAATCGCGTCGTCATCACGCTCCATATCCGCCGGCAACCCTCTTCGTGGCTGGAACTGGTTCGCATCGTCCGCGGCCACGTCGGCCAGGGGGTATCCGTCGGTCGCGTCTCGGGCGGTTTGGGCAGAATCTCAAGCTGGGTGATCGATTTGGCGCCCTGCCGACGCGCCGTGCCGACACAGTCGCTGCCCGTATCACCGCCGCCGATGACTATAACATCTTTATCGCGGGCGTTCAAGCTCGATTCGGTCTCCGTGATGTTGCCGGAAATCCGTTGGTTTTGCCGTTTGAGAAACTCCATTGCGAACACAATATTTTCGAATCCCCGCCCCGGCGCCGCCAAATCGCGCGGCCGTGTGGCCCCTGTTGCCAGACACACCGCATCGTATCGCTTACACAAATACGCCGCAGAAATATCCCGGCCGACATCAACGCCGGTCTGAAAATCCACCCCTTCATCGGCCATCTGGTTCAGACGACGGTCAAGAACCCACTTTTCGAGCTTAAAATCGGGGATGCCGTACCGCAACAGGCCGCCCGGCCTGTCGTCGCGTTCAAAGACCGTTACGCTGTGTCCGGCGCGGGCAAGCTGCTGAGCGGCGGCCAGTCCCGCCGGCCCGGAACCGATCACCGCAATGCGTTTGCCGGTTTTGTGTGCGGGTTTGAGCGGTACGATCCAGCCCTCGGCAAATCCGCGCTCGACGATCTGGAATTCGATATGCCGTATCAAAACCGGCTCATCGTTGACCGCCAGCGTACAGGCCGTCTCGCACGGCGCCGGACAAACCCGACCGGTAATTTCAGGAAAATTGTTCGTTGAGTGCAGATTTTTGCAGGCCTGTTGCCACTGTCCGAGGTACACCATATCATTAAATTCGGGGATACGATTGGCCACCGGACAACCGAATGCGCTATGACAAAACGGAATGCCGCAATCGGCACAACGAGCGGCCTGCTGCTGAATCGCGTCCGGCGTCAGCGGTATCTCAATTTCCCGAAAATCCGTGACGCGCTGGGCAATCGGACGATACCCGACCGGCTGTCGGCGATAGTCAAGAAAGCCTTTGATCTTAGCCATGGAACACCTCCTCGGTTGCCGGAGTCGTTTCAGTGTCGCGTGCCTCGGCCTGCCGCATGCGTTCAAGGGCCTTACGGTAATCAATTGGTATGACCTTGACGAATCGACTGACCGAATCCTGCCAGGAACTCAGTATCCGCTGGGCGCGGGTGCTTCGGGTCAGCCGCTCATGCTTTTGAATCATCCTATACAGCAGGTCCTTGTCTTCCTGCCGCCAAACGCTCTCCAAATCGACCATATCCAAATTGCATAACGTGTCAAACAACTGCATTTCATCCAGGACATAGGCGATGCCGCCGCTCATTCCGGCCGCGAAATTGCAGCCGGTTTTGCCGAGCACCACGACCAGACCGCCGGTCATATATTCGCAGCCATGGTCGCCAACGCCTTCCACGACGGCGGTTGCCCCGCTGTTACGAACGCAAAATCGTTCGCCGGCCATGCCGTTGATGAACACTTCGCCGCTTGTCGCGCCGTAAAGCACTGTGTTGCCGACGATAATGTTTTCGTGGGCCATATACATCGACCCCGGCGGCGTCTCAACGATGATGCGACCGCCGCTAAGGCCCTTGCCCAGATAGTCATTGCTGTCGCCGATCAGGTGAAGTGTTACGCCGGACGCCAAAAAGGCGCCGAAGCTCTGTCCGGCTGAGCCGCGGAAGGTCAGCTGGATCGTATCCTCGGGCAATCCGTTTTGGCCGTGTTGTTTGACGATTCGATGGCTCAGAATGGTTCCGACGGTTCGGTTGGTATTTTTAATGGGCATCTCGATTGCCGTCGGCTGGGCGTTTTGAACGGCCGATTCGACTTGTTTAATAATGTCCCAATCCAAATGATCGTCCAACCGCCTGACCTGAGCGCCGGAGTTATACCGCTGTCGAGGTTCTGTCGGAACCGGCTGGTCAAAGATCGCCGAGAAATCCAGCCCCGGGCCTTGTAATGTTCGATGGCTTTGCGCATATCAAGCCGATCCCATCGCCCCACCATCTCATTAACCGTGCGAAATCCCAGTTCGGCCATGATGCGCCGGGCTTCTTCGGCCACAAACAACAGATAGCGTTCAATGTATTCGGGCTTTCCCGCAAACCGCCTGCGCAGTTCGGGGTCCTGGGTGGCGATACCGTAGGTGCACGCTCCCTCGTGGCACTTGCGCAGCAGCGTACAGCCCATCGTAACAAGAATGCCCGTGCCGAAACCAAATTGCTCGGCGCCCAGCAGCGCCGCGATAACAATATCCCGCCCCGTGCGAAGCTGCCCGTCGGTCTGGACGCGGATGCGATCGCGCAGACGATTCATCACCAGCACCTGCTGGGTCTCGGCCAGTCCAATTTCCCAGGGGCAGCCGGCGTGTTTAATGGACGATAGCGGACTGGCGCCGGTGCCGCCGTCATGGCCGCTGATGAGCACCTCGTCGGCGTTGCCCTTGGCCACCCCCGCGGCGATCGTCCCGACGCCGACCTCAGAGACCAACTTGACCGAAACCTTAGCATCGGGATTACTGCACTTCAGATCGTAGATCAATTGCGCCAAATCTTCAATAGAATAAATATCGTGATGCGGCGGCGGGGAAATCAGGGTTACGCCGGGCGTGGCATGTCGCAGGCGAGCGATTTCTTCGGTTACTTTCTTGCCGGGAAGCTGGCCGCCTTCGCCGGGCTTGGCGCCCTGGGCCATCTTGATCTGGATTTCCCGCGCGTGAGCCAGATAGTTGATGGTTACTCCGAATCGACCGCTGGCGACCTGTTTGATCGCGCTGTTTTTCGAATCGCCGTTCGGCTCCAAAACATACCGCCCCGCGTCTTCGCCCCCTTCGCCGGTATTGCTCATCGCACCGAGCCGATTCATCGCAATCGCCATACACTCGTGGGCTTCCTTGCTGATTGAACCATGGCTCATCGCGCCGCTGCAAAACCGCTTGACGATCTCGCAGGCCGGTTCCACCTCATCCAGCGGCACAGATTCACCGGGCACGAACTCAAACAAACCGCGCAGTGTGTAGAGTTTTTCGGACTGGTCATTGACCGCACGGGAAAACTGTTCATACGCATCGGCGTCGTTGTTGACCACGGCGTGCTGAAGCCGGGCCACGGTTCCCGGATTCCACAAGTGCCGCTCGCCGTCCTGACGGTAGTGGTACTCCCCGCCGAAATCCAAATCGAGCGATCCCGGTCGAGGCGGCGAAAACGCCGCTTGATGGCGTGCCTGAATATCCCGGGCGATCTGTTCCAGACCGATTCCCCCGATGCGTGAGCTGGTTCCGGTAAAGTAGCGCTGAACCAACTGCCTGTGCAGGCCGATGGCCTCAAAAAGCTGGGCATTGAAATAGGTGCGCAGCGTTGAGATGCCCATTTTACTCATGGTCTTGAGAATGCCTTTTTTGATAGAGGCGATATAATTATCGGCAATCTGCGTGGCGTCAAGCTCCGGCGGAAGCTGGCGGCTTTGGTGCAGTTCATTGAGCGTTTCAAAGACCAAATAGGGATTGACGCCGTTGGCGCCGTAGCCGCACAGCAGACAAAAATGCATCACCTTGCGCGCCTCGCCGGTTTCGACGATCAATCCGGCTTCGCCGCGCAGCCCGCGCTCGATCAGGCCGTGATGCACCGCCGCTGTCGCCAGCAGGGCCGGAATCGGCATCCTGTGTTCATCAGCAGTCTTGTCGCTGAGAATCAACAGCGATGCGCCGTTCTGCTCAATCGCATGCTGCGCGTCGTTAATCAGCCGCTCGATGGCCTGCTGCAGTCCCAGCGTGGTATCCGACAGGTCAGGTACAAAGACGGCATCGAGGGTCTGCACACTGAAATCACTGCGTTTGACCGCACGCAATCGGACCATATCCTCATTGGTCAGGATCGGATGCGGCAGCTTTAGCTGTCGGCAATGCGGCGGCGACTCGTCGAGCAGATTCAACTTTTTGCCGGTGTAGCTCATCAGGCTCATCACCAGCCCCTCGCGCAGCGGATTGATCGGCGGATTGGTCACTTGGGCAAATAGTTGTTTGAAGTAGTCATACAGCAGCCGAGGACGGTCGCTCAAGACCGCCGGTGCGGCGTCATTGCCCATCGAACCGACCGGCTCCTGTCCGTGGACAGCCATCGGGGCAAGAACCATTCGCAATTCCTCACGCGTATAGCCGAACAGCCGCATCCGAGCAGACAGCGTCGCCGGATCACCGGGTTCAAGGTGCGGCGTATCAAACAGCCCGCGCAGCTCAATCCGATTTTCATTAAGCCAGCGGCGATAGGGCTTTTGCCGGGAGACCTTGCTCTTGATTTCATTGTCGGTCACGATGCGTCCCTCGACCGTATCAACCAGAAACATTTTGCCGGGCTGAAGACGTCCCTTTTGACGTACTTTTTCCGGCGGAAATTCCACCACGCCCGTCTCACTGGCCAGAATTGCCAGTCCGTCGGTGGTTATTGTGTAGCGGCTCGGCCGCAGCCCGTTGCGATCCAGCGTGCCGCCCAGCAGCCGCCCGTCGGTAAAGACCATCGCCGCCGGGCCGTCCCACGGCTCCATTATGGTCGAATGGTACTCATAAAACGCCCGTTTGTCGGCGCTGATATGATACTTGGGGCCGAACGCTTCGGGGATCAGCATCATCATTGCATGCGGCAGGCTTCGTCCGGCGCGAACCAGCAATTCAAGCATTCGGTCAAAGCAGGCCGAGTCGCTGTCTCTGTCGTCCAATACCGGCACAACATCCGACAAATCCTCGCCCAGCAGTGCACTGGACAGACGTGTCTCACGCATTCGCATGCAATTGCGGTTTCCGCTGAGGGTGTTGATTTCGCCGTTATGAGCAATACAGCGAAACGGCTGGGCCAAACGCCAGCTCGGAAAGGTATTCGTACTGTATCGCTGATGGACCGTCGCCAGCGCCGAAACAAACCGTTCATCCGCCAAGTCGGGATAGTAAGCAAACAACTGCCAGGCCATAAACATCCCTTTATAGCAATCGTTTGGCTTCATCAGAGAAAAACGGATGCGGAATCTGCGTCAATATCCCCGCCCCGTCGCCGGTAACATCGTCTGCTCCGGCTGCGCCGCGATGATGCAGGTTCAGCAGAATCTGCTT
>DSDR01000360.1 GCA_011048645.1 Phycisphaerales bacterium | reverse complement strand
CAATCCCGCGTGGCGCTGGATCAGGTGAAAAACTTCCTGCGGGAAAAACTGGATTTGTAATCGCAGGGCAAGGCAGATTCATGCTACTCGATCAGATTGACAGTGCGTTGATGTATGGCGGATTGGGCGAGCGGGTTGCGATTGGGCTGGCGCTGCTGAGTGAGGAGCGTGTGCTGCAATCGCCGCCGGGGCGGTATGAGGTCCAGGGCAGCGACCTTTTCTTTGTCGTGGATGAATACGAGACCAAGCCGGCCACGGACGGACAGTTCGAGATTCACCGTGCGTATCTGGATATTCAGGCTCTTGTCAGCGGGACAGAGTATATCGGCTATACGCCGCTGGACAGGCTGATTGAGGCACAGCCTTACGACGAACAGAAAGACCTTGCGTTTTATCAGCCGCCGCCGCAATACAGCCGACTGGCGCTCAGGCCGGGGCTGTTTGCGATCTTCTGGCCTCATGAGCCGCATATGCCCTGCCGGACAGTGGACACCCCCTGCCGCGTCAAAAAAATCGTCGTCAAGATTCGGATGGAATGACAGCCCAATCGACAGGAGCGCCGTGTCCCGATGACCATACAAACAACAGCCAAACGGTTCGTCAAGTCGGTCTATCACGCCTGGAAATGGCTGCTGTGGGGGCTGCGGTGGCTGGCGGTGGCGGTCTTTACTATTTTGTTTTTGGCGGGGCTGTTTTTTTCGCTGCCATGGAAAATTCTGGCGTGTTTGGCGGTGGTTCCGTTCGTGGGCATCTTCGTCCCCCGCCGCGTTCAGCCGTGGTGCTGGGCGGCGATGACGGCCGTGGTCATCGGATTGGCCGTGTGGGTGCATCTGCCGCAACAGGACGCGGCGCGATGGCGAACCTATCGATTTGATACGGATTTTGCCCGCCTGTTGCAGCAGCGCCGCATCGAAGGAGCGCCCAACGCGGCGATTTTGTACAGCCGGGTTTTATCCGAATACGATGACGATATTTTCGAGCCTCGTCCCTTTCGTGATGAAGTTGCCGGCCAAACGCTTGCAGTGCCGTGGAGCGCCGCAGAATTTCCCGAAGTTGCCGGCTGGCTCAGCGTGTTTGAGCCGGCCTTTGATGTGCTGGCCGAGGCGGCGGCAATGGATCAGTGCCGGTTTCCGGTGGCCTCGGATGTGCTGGATGTGCGAACGCAACTGCGGCGGCTCAATCAGCTCAAAGGCTGGCGAAACCTGTTGATTCGCTCGGCCAACCGGGACCTTCAGGCCGACAGGCACGATGAGGCCCTGGACAAAATGCTGACGGTTGTCGGGATAGCTCGGCACTTGTACCAGCAGCAGACGCTGTTTGATCAGGCCGCGGCGTTTTCCGTCGAAGTCGGCGCCGCCCGCGCGCTGCGGCGGTATATCCTCGACTATGCCAAAGACCCGAACGATCTGAATACGGCGCTTGCGGCCATGGAGCGACTTGAGCCGAACTGGCCTGACATTTGGGAAGGTGTAGTCGAGCATGAAAAGCTCATCGCCAAAAACATCGCCGCCCTGCTGTACGAAATCGATGAAAACGGACGAACGCGAATCCATCGCAGCGCCATTGTGTCGCTCGGACAGGGGCTGGGCTATCCGGTACCGGCCGGGCTGCATCAGGACATCGTTGGACGCACCTCGACACTGATCTTGTGGCTGAGTATCCCCTTTTCGCCGGACAGTGCGGCCCGACTGATTGAACGGCGCTTTGACCGGTTTTCCGACCTGGCCCGTCGCGGCACACCGGCGCCGGTGCTGCCGGTTCAACACGCCTGGCGGTTCGGGCTGAACCCCGGCGGAGCGGTTGATTGGCTGGCGCGACAGCAGATGAGTTATTACATCGCACTGAACGGCCAGTATAAACGGCATATCGCACTGAGCCGAATCACCGCCCTCAGCGCCGAGCTGAGGCGATTTTTTCTGCAACACAACCGCTGGCCGGCGCATCTGTCACAAGTGGAAAGCAAACTTGCGTCGGAGACATTGTTCGACCCGGTCGGCGAGGCTGCTTTTGCCTATCGTCTGACCGAGGAAGGATTTATGCTGTACAGTATCGGCGCCAATGCCGTCGATGACGCCGGCCGCTATGATCCCCAAAACAATTTCGATGATATCGTCTTCTGGCCGCTGGACATGCTGGAACCGGAACATGAAGAACAAGAACAACCGTTGATTACCGGGCAATCGAAGTCAAAAACCGATTGACTTATTGATCAATCTGTCGCACCGGATGGCAGCGCTGTTATTTGTTCAGGGTGATTTCGGTCAGCGTCTTTCCGTCAGCGGCGGCCAGCAGACGGATTTGCAGTGTTTTCTTGTCGGCGCTGAGCAGCATCACGGTCGCCTCATCGACCGCCGGACCGCCGCCGATGAGAATCGGCCAGGGCACATGCAGAGAAAAGACGCCGGCAGTTCCGATATGCCGTTTGGCGTCCTCTCGGCTCAGGGTAACCTCGAAACGCTCGCCGGCGGGGAGATGTTTCCAGCGATGATCATGCCCGGCCAGCGCGATATCAATCTCCGTCTCGGTCAACATCGGCTCCCACAGCACGCGGGACGCCTCGGAGTACCAGATGTTATTGTTGTAAAGCGGCTGATGGGTTGCCAGAATCTGCCAGGTCGCGGCATGATCGGTGCTCCCAATCCGCTTCAGCCAGCCGGCCTGCCGACGACGCATTGGCTCAAAGAGGTCAGCGCGTTTATCAAAATCCTCCCCCGTATCCAGCGCGATCAGCCGTATCGGCCCGGCCGTCAATGCAAACTGATGCGCCTGCTCGCCCAGTGCGGCCGTCGGATCCAGCATCGGCAGATCGAACAAAAACGCCATTGAGGCGGCAAACGTCCCGCGTACCTCGTGATTGCCGCGAATATAAAGCATCGGCTTTTCACCGGCTTTCAGCAGACGGACGTAGGCATTCAATACAGCCAATACCGCCTCGGCGCCATTGGCCGACGAGGGGTCCTGCCAGCAATCGCCCATCAATACCGAAAATTCAAAATCCTCCGGCTCGACGTGCTCCATCAGGGCCTTGAGCGTATCCGGCCGGCTGTGCAGGTCGTTGAAGAAGGCGGCTTTAACCGTCTCGGATTCTTCAGACAGCGTCCTGAAACGCAAAGACGGCGTCTGCCCTTGCCGGTCGCTGGTACGATAGACCAGCTCATACGCATAAGCGGTATCCGGCTCAAGATCCGTCAGTGCGGCCTTCCAGACGGTCCAGGGCGTCCCGTCAATCGCCTGAGCCGCAGGCTGAACCCGTCGTCTCTGCCCGCCGACTGTCGGCTGATAATGGGCCTCGACGTATTCGGCATGGCGCGTCAGAAAACACACCGTCATTCGATCCGTACCGGGATGTTGCAGATACGGACCAATGGTTTCGGGCAAGTCGGTTTCAGCCGCGGTCCAACTTGCGCTGATGCCGACAACCAGAAGGGTTGCGACCTTCCATAGGTTTGAACGGCGATAAATCATAGGACAACTCCTGATTAAACACCCGTTGCGGACTAATCAAAATCGACGGTCAGATCGCCGGTTTTGTATTGTTCATAAAAGCGGTGAAGCTGACGTTCGAGCGTGCGGCCCTTGGACAGCGGCGGAATTTCGTCCATCCCGAAGAACCGCACATCGCTGGTCTCATTGCTGGATTGGGGCGACCCGCCGGTGATCTCACACAAAAAGAACAGCTTGTAGATGCTGAACAAATACGGCGGCGTGTGGCCCTGATTATCGCGGTCGTAAACCGCCAGCGGACGGATGACGCGCACCTCGTAGCCGCTTTCTTCCCAAAACTCACGGGCGACGTTCTGGGCGGGGGTCAGCCCCTGATCGCACCACCCGCCCGGCAGCGTCCAGCCGCCGTCTTCGCGTTCGAGCACGAGCAGCACCTTGTCGTCGCGAAAGGCCACGCCGCGGCAATCGACCTTCGGCGTCGGATAGCCGCTGTCCTGCTGCAGCAGCCCCAGCACATCGCCGACCGAAGATTCGGTATGGCCGGCGACGATTCGGGCACAAATCGCCTCGATGTCCTCGTGCCGCTTGCGTTCGTAGTCGTCCTTGGCAAAAAACTTGCCCGCCTGCGAAATCGTCTTGAGTTCTCTGGCAATCGCAAACCAATCCAGTCTGTGGGTATTGTCGTCTCGCATTGTCCTGTATTTTTCTAAGGTCATTCGGTTGTCGAGTCTATAATGCTAAAAGGTATCCGGCCCGGAAGAGTCTGTAAACAGTTTTTGCCGTTTTAATGGGAAAAAACCAGTTCGATGACTTGACATCAGCCCAAAGACGCCGGCATCTGGATTTCGATAAGTGTACAAAATACAAGAAGTTGTACTCTATCCGGAGCGGTTTTTTCAGAAAAGCAATTGACTTATGGCCCATCAGAGGTTGAATTGGAGACCCAGACGCCACCGCGGGCGACCGCATCAAACAATGTCAACGGAAAGGTCGGTTATGATCAAATGCACAATGCTGTGGATTTTTGGATTATGGGTGTTGATTTCTTTGTTTTGGGTTCCACTTGGAGCGGCCGACAGCGAGCCTGAGGAAATCAATATCCCAAAAAAAGCGGTAACAGTTCCTCCGGAATCGGTCGTTCAACGGTATCGCCTCAACCCATTTTACAAAAAATATCTGGACGCGGACGGCATCGCCGTGACCAGCTCGGAAAATGTTTCCGATGAAGCCCTGTATGAAGTGCGATATCTGATCCGCAACGTGTTGCAGAACCGGCCGGATATGTTAAAGTTCATGGGCCAAAACACCACTCGCATCATCGTGATCGGCGCCACCGAAGAAGTTTCCGAAATTCCCGAGTATTACAAAACCGATCCGCAGGAAGCGGCCCGACAAAATCGCCGTGTGCGTGGCTACGGCGGACGGCGGCTGGTCAGTTGCGGCGAGGAAAATCTGCTCAACTACCGCGGCGACCGATACCGGGGCGAAAACATTTTTATCCATGAGTTTGCCCACAGCATCCATTCAAACGTGCGACGGCTTGAGCCTGAGTTTCAGCAGACGCTGGATCGGCTGTACCGCCAAGCCAGAGCCAAAGGGCTGTGGGAAAGAACTTACGCCGGCACGAACGCGGCTGAGTACTGGGCCGAGGGTGTACAGAGCTATTTTGACTGCAATCAGCAGAGCAGACGGCCAGGCCCCGACGGCGTCCACAACCACGTCAACACTCCAGAAGAACTGAAAGAATACGACCCCGACCTCTATGACTTGATCGACCGGACACTGGGACCAATGGGCTGGCGATATACACGATACATCGACCGCCAAACGAAAACCAAAGAAAAAGCCCAATAAAAACGGGGTAATGGCGGTCGGTCAGGACATCGCCATGAAGAGGATAATCAGCAGCAGCACACCAATGACGGCGCCGAGGATGATCACGGCGATGCGGTATTTGGCGACAATTTCTTCAGGGTACATCTTGACGCCGTCTTCGGACACTTGAATGGCAGCGCCTTCTTCCAGTTCGCGCAGGGCCTCGAAGTTGAATTTCTGGCGCGCCCGCAGAGGGGGCTTGCCGTCGCGAACCGCTTCCAAATCGGCGATGACCTCGTCCATCGTGCTGTAGCGTTCGTTGCGGTCTTTGGCCATCAT
>DSDR01000189.1 GCA_011048645.1 Phycisphaerales bacterium | reverse complement strand
GATAAGTGCTTGAAAAAAAGATAGTTGCGTCCGTAGCTCAATTGGATAGAGCATCGGTCTTCGGAACCGAGGGTTGGGGGTTCGAGTCCCTCCGGACGTGGTTTTACAACAACTTGCCCTGTCTTGAGTGTCTATATATCCTAACTGCAATCATGTCAAAGACTTATATTATCTGGCGTTAAATTGTTGAAAGTTACACACACAATACTATTTTCGTTTGATTTTGCGTAAAGCATTGTTCACAAGAGCTTAAAGAGTTCGATAATGGTTGAGCGGGGGCACGGTTTAGAGGCCGAGAAGGGTGTGATCTCGATCAATTCCTTTTGAATTTAGTAAGAATTATCTTGAACGTACCACAAATTGGGGTGTACCGTTTTAACAGCCAAGCAACTACACTTCTACTAATCTTAAAACCCATGTTAAGAGAAATTTTTGAAAATGTCTTTTGAAATTCTCTAACGGTAAATTTTCATCATAGGACATAATGTCTTTGATGTTCGCATCAGAGCAGTATTGATGTACTGACCGCATCAACTTTTTCAGTTCTGAATAAAGCAGCAGAGAATCGAGTTCCTGCTTTGACAGTTCGAATAACTTTTGCCAGATGATTTCATTTGCCTTTAACAAAGGAGGCCAGTTAAGCCATTGAGGAGGGATTCCGGCAGGTTTTAGCAGCGGATCAAGAACGCCGGGTTTCAAGCGATAAAATTTTTCCTTTTTGGATGTTCGCGTCAGTATAACGCCCGATTGGACCATTTCAACCAGGGTTGTTTGAATGGTCTTCTGATAATACCCCGTCAGTCGGGCCGCCTGGCTGGGATGCGCCTCCTGACCCGAAGCCAGCAGGCATAAAATTTCAGTCCGTGCGTTAATGCCCAGAAACGCCCTTAAACGAAGCAGAAGACAGGATGGGTTTTGCGGGTCAAAGCCTTGTGAATATCCCCTCAAATTGATTTGTCCTCGCCGAAGACCGTGACTTAGAAACTCCGGATTGGCTTCTGTATCCGCCGGGCATGGCAGAGCATTGCCGCTTTTATCAAAGAATAAAGGCTCTTTGGATTCTTGATAATATTTTTTAGCCAGTCCCGACCATTTGAGCCGGTAAGTGGATTTTTTGCTAAGGAGTTCGGCAATGGCGCTAAGCTGCGGGCCGGAACAAAAATCATATTTTAACTGCATCTGCTGCAATCGCTGGACATTGATGATCTGGCCGCTCGAAAAAAGCCAATCGATAATCTCATCAAATAAACGCGGTTCATATCGGCAAAGGTTCAAGGAGAACAACAGCAAAGCTTCAGGATCGATAATTGCGGTACCTTGGGATTGAATTGTTCCGGGAACCCCCAGTGTGCTCCATTGACGCCAGAGAAAACCAAATATTTTTTCCTGAAACTGATCTTTAGATTCTGTCAGCCAATCGTTCATACCCAAATTCCTTCAGGAATAATTTTGCCGCCTGGCGGAATCCTTCAGATGGATCATGCGTTGCTGCCCACCGGACCGCACCAAGCAGTTCCTCATCGGATGGCAAAAGCTGCTTGAGGTCGGATGCATGGTAGCTACCGAACTGATCGATGGCGGCATAAAGTTTGAAATATATCTGGTCCAATCGGCTGACGAGATAAACGGTCAGATTATCGCCTTGGTAATGCCTGATCAACCGGTTTTTGAATCCATCCGGCAATCCCAACCGGAAAAGTCCTCCCTCGCCGCTGCTTGGGCCGTTATTAAACCAGTCTTGGTGTAGATTGAGCGTATCAGCCACTTCCTTTGCCGCTGCAAGAAGCTCTTCCGGCAATGGGGCAGGGTCCACGAGCTGATTGCTGGAATCCACCAATGCGACAATGTCTACATCCTTTGTGGTTCGCTGAATCAGCCGTAACGCATTAAGTGCTGTACCACCGCAGACGACGATTGAAAAACGACCGCTTCGGTTCAGTTTTAATCTGCCGTCCAAGAGCCGTAACGCCTCACTGATTTTTTCATAACCATAGGCCACATGATAATTATCGGCAGTAGTATCACTAAAGTCAAGTGCTATTAATATATTTTGTAAATAATGTGTAACAGTTTATTTACATAGGATTACATTTTAATATTGACTTTTGGATATTTACAGGCTGTGTATATCTTTTATAGATTAAAGTTCAGACTCTTTTGGCCTCTGGCCGGAACACCAATGAATCTTGTCAAAATTTTCAGGTTGCCTGAGATGAGTGTGCTTTGTATAATCATCTCAGTTTTTTATGCCACAATTATTGGGTCGATATTAATGGGGTGGACGGGTAGAGCAGTTCGATCATCGTTCACCCAGCGGTGTTGGCGTTGCGGTTTTCTGCGTATGGGGGGACTATTGAGGACGAATTCGATCATCAAGTCAAATACGAGGAGATTAAAAGTATGGACTGCATATCTGCCCACGATCGAATGACGCGCCGAGGCTTTCTTCGTTCGGCGTCGGCCGGGGCGGCGGTGTTGGGAATGGCGCCGCTTCGTTTTGCTCAAACGTATGGCGACAGCTTGCCTCGAGAGGAGGTCCGCGGCAGCCGTCCCCATATCAGCTTCCTCTTGGCTGACGATATGGGCTACGGGGATCTGAGCATTCTGGGGCAGAAGAACTTCAGGACGCCGAATCTGGATAAAATGGCTCAGGAGGGGATGATTTTGACCGATCACTATGCTGGCAGCGCGGTTTGTGCGCCGTCGCGTGCGACATTGCTGACCGGCCAGCATACCGGCCACGTCTATCAGCGCGGCAACGGCGACATCGAGTTTCGCCCTGATCCGCAGGATGTCACGATTGCCACGCGGTTGAAAAGCGCCGGCTATCGTACCGCAATGATTGGTAAGTCCGGCCTGGCGTGCCACTCGGATAATGCGTTGCTGCCCCATAAAAAAGGCTTTGATCATTTTTTCGGCTATCTGGATCATCGCGCAGCGCATCGTTTTTATCCCCCGACACTGGTTCGAAACGGCCGCATTGTTGAATATCCGCACAATAATGGCCATACCGGCGAAGTGTACAGCGGCGATTTGTTTCTGGACGAGACATTGAATTATCTGGATGAGCATGGCCGCTCGAAACAGCCGTTTTTTCTGCATTTTGCACTTCAGCAGCCGCATGCGGATCTGTCGGCGCCGGAAGAATTTCGTCAGCCCTATATCAATCAGTTCCAAGAGCAGCCTCGGGGGGTTGGCGGCTATCGTCCCCAGTCCCATCCGGCGGCGACTTATGCGGCGATGATTACCTATGTCGATCACACGGTCAGGCGCGTGCTGCAAAAGCTGCGCGAACTGGGCATTGAGAAAAATACACTGGTGATTTTCACTTCCGACAATGGGTCGTATTCGGAAGGCGGCTACCATTACAGTATGCACAACTCCAACGGGGCATTTCGCGGCGGCAAGCGCGATCTGTACGACGGCGGGATTCGTGTGCCGACCATTGCCTGGTGGCCGGGGACGATTCAGGCCGGCTTGCGCAGCGACCATATCTCGGCGTTCTGGGATTTTGCGCCCACGGCGCTGGACCTGGCCGGTTTGCCGATTCCCGAAGAGATGGACGGCATTTCGTATCTGCCGACGCTGTTGGGGCAGGCTGACCGGCAAAAGCAGCACACGTATCTGTATTGGGAATTCTACGAGCAGGGGGGCAAGCAGGCGGTGCGTTACGGGCGATGGAAAGGCATCCGTCTGAATGTGCGACAAAATCGCCGGAGGCCGATAGAACTGTACGATATTGTAAACGATCCCGGCGAGACGACCAATCTGGCCGAGCGGCATCCGGACATTGTCAGGCAGATTGCAGCTTTTATGCAAGAGGCGCATACGCCGGCGGAGTTTTCAGGTTTTCGTTTTTAGCAAACCCATTCCATCGTGATGATTTGAGAAAGTGGACGCAATGCGTATTCAATTGAATCGACGTGATTTCGTGAAGGCGGCTCTGGCGGGGATGACGCTTGGTCCTCAGGCATGGGGACAGGCAATGCGTCCGAACGCCGGTTCAGACAATGCAAAGCAGCCTCGGAATATTGTGATTATTTACGCCGATGATCTGGGTTGGGGCGATGTGGGCTGTTATGGCGCAACGGCGGTCAAGACGCCGCATATAAACCGCTTGGCTCGGGAGGGCATTCGCTTTACCAGCGGTTATGCACCGGCGGCGACCTGTACGCCATCGCGGTATGCGATGCTGACCGGTGAATACGCCTGGCGAAAGCAGGGCAAAGGCGTTGCTGCCGGTGATGCGCCGCTGCTGATTGAACCGGGCCGGACGACGATGGCCTCGATCTTGAAGGCTGCCGGGTACCATACCGGCGTCGTTGGCAAGTGGCACCTGGGGCTGGGCGACGGCGACCTGGACTGGAACGGCAAGATCGCACCGGGGCCGCTGGAACTGGGGTTTGATTACTGTTTTCTGATTCCGGCTACGGGCGACCGCGTGCCGTGTGTGTATGTCGAAAACCATCACGTCGTCGGCCTTGATCCGGAAGACCCGATTGAAGTGAGCTATCGCGAGCGTATCGGGATTGCCCCGACGGGAAACCGAAATCCTGAACTGCTGAAGATGCGTCCCAGCCACGGCCACGACCAAACCATTATCAACGGTATCAGTCGGATTGGATATATGCGTGGCGGGTATTCGGCCTGGTGGAAAGATGAGGAGTTTGCTGATGTGCTCAGTGAAAAGGCGGTGGATTATATTGAAAAACACAAGGACGAGCGATTCTTTTTATACTTTTCGCTGCACGACCCGCATGTGCCGCGTGTGCCGCATGAGCGTTTCGAAGGCGCAACCGATATGGGCTCCCGCGGCGACGTGATCGTTCAGATTGACTGGTGCGTCAAGCAGATTCTCGATGCGCTGGATCGACTCAACTTAACAGAGGAAACACTTGTGATTTTCAGCAGCGACAACGGCCCGGTGCTGGATGACGGCTATCACGATCAGGCCGCTGAGTTGGTCGGCGAGCATCAGCCGGCCGGCCCGTTTCGCGGCAGGAAGTACAGCCGGTTTGAAGGCGGCACGCGCGTGCCGTTGATCGTGCGGTGGCCCAAACGGATCAAGCCCGGCCAGGTCAGCGATGCGATCATCAGTCAGGTGGATTTTCCGGCGACGTTTGCGGCGCTGGCTGGTCAACAATTAGCAGATGACGATGCGCCGGACAGTTTTAATGTGTTTGAGGCGCTGGTTGGCTCTTCAGATACCGGCCGCGATCATGTCGTGCAGGAGGGCATTCGCAATGTGCTGGGCTTTCGGTCAGGCGACTGGAAATATCATGAACCATCCAACGCGGCGCGAATCGCCTGGCAGACGGGTATCGATATCGGCGCCCGGCCTTTTGCGCAGTTGTATAATCTCAAAGACGATCCCGGCGAGACGACCAATCTGGCCGAGCAGTACCCTGAAAAAGTCAAACAAATGCACGACCGGCTTGAGCGGATTAAACACGCAGGCCGAAGCCGACCGTAACATTCATCCGATTGAGGTGATGGGGTATGACTGCGGGGTTACAGCAATGTCTGAATCCGGTTCAGCAGGGCGGCGATGTCGTCGGCACAAAGTGAATCAAAGTTTTCAGGCTCCGGCTGGAACACTGTCACCG
>DSDR01000028.1 GCA_011048645.1 Phycisphaerales bacterium | reverse complement strand
AACGAACCATCCGAAGCAAACGATGCACAAATGGCCGAAGACAACGCTGCCGGCACGCCGATGTTTTCCGATAATACGGATTTTCTGCAGGGGCAGTTGTGGCGTCAGTTCTTTTATATGATCGGTTTTGTGGCGCTGATTGGGCTGGGGGCCTGGCTGGTCTGTCGCAAATTGGGCGGCGGATCCGTCGGCGGCGGGCGGACCATTCGTATCGGCGAGACCGTCCGGCTCGGCCCGCGAAAGTCGCTGCATCTGATTCGCGTCGGCTCCAGGACGCTGTTGGTCGGTGCGACCGGCGAACAGGTGTCGCTGCTGGCTGATGTCAGTGACCATGTCTCCGTCGATGAGGGCAAAACAGATGCGTAAGCCGATGCTGCTGTGGGTGGTGCTGGGATCGCTGGCGGTGCTGCCGTGTGTCCCCTTGTCGGCTCAGACCAACGGCGGCCATACGCTGCCGTCGGTGCCGCAACTGCTGGACGTCGTGGACAAGGCCACGACCGATCCGACCGACGATACGCCGAACGAATGGAGCGCCCCGGTCAAACTGGTGGTGCTGTTTACGCTGTTGGCGGTGCTGCCGAGTGTGCTGGCGATGACCACCTCCTTTACGCGGATTGTGATCGTGCTCGGATTTGTACGGCGGGCGCTGGGCACGCAGAATATTCCGCCGAATACGGCGGTGCTGGGACTGGCGCTGTTTTTGACGCTGTTTACCATGGCGCCGACATTTTATCGCATTCAGGAGGAGGCGGTGCGCCCGTATCTGGACGATGAGATTGAATTTGATCAGGCCACAACAACGGTCAGTACCCTTTTGAAAGAGTTTATGATTCGTCAGACACGCAAAAGCGATATGGCGCTGTTTGTCTCGATTGCCAAGGCGCCGATGCCCGACAAGGTCAGCGATCTGGGGCTGCATATTGTCACGCCGGCGTTCATTATCAGTGAATTTCGCACCGCCTTTGAAATCGGGTGTCTGGTGTTTATTCCGTTTTTATTGCTGGATCTGGTGATTGCCAGCGTGCTGCTCAGCGCCGGTATGATGATGCTGCCGCCGGTGATGATTTCGCTGCCGTTTAAGCTGATTTTATTCATTCTGGTCGATGGCTGGGGTGTGCTGGCGCAGGGATTGAGCTTGAGTTTCAGATGAGAGAATTCAGAATTCAGAATGTAGAATTGGAGTTGCTATGGATGTGGATGTAGTCCTTTATCTGGGTCGGCATACGATGGAAACAGCGCTGCTGCTGGCGGCGCCGATTCTGCTGGTCTGTATTTTTACCGGTATTGTGATTTCGCTGTTTCAGACGGTTACCTCGATTCGCGATATGTCGCTGACGATTGCACCGAAACTGATCGCCGTGGGAATCACGTCGCTGCTGTTTGGCAACTGGATGCTGCAAATTCTGATGAAATTTACCACCGAGATCTTCAGCCGTATCCAAAGTTACGGTGTTTGAGAAATCAGAAGTCAGAGAGATTGGCCTGTGGGTATGGATTGACGTTTTTTGAGTACATCAGCATGCTTTTATGGATATTCCGACCGGTAACATCTTTGGGTTTATGCTGATTCTGACGCGGATCGGTGCGTTTTTTGCTGCGTCGCCGTTGTTTAGCTGGCAGACGATTCCGCATCGCAGCAAAATCACCATCGCGCTGATCCTGGCGAGTTTTTTTGCCGCGATCACGCCGTATCCGGCTCAGGCTGCGGCGATCAGTCCGGTCGAGGCGCTGTTGTTTTTGCTGGACGAGACCGTTTACGGGCTGGCGCTGGGGCTGGTGGCCTACAGCTTGCTGGCGGTGGTTCGAGTGGGCGGGGGCATCATTGAACAGCAGATGGGATTGACGATGGCCAATGTGATGGATCCGTTTCTGGGCGAAGAAAGCCGCCCGGTCGGGACGATTCTTGAAATCATTTTCGTGCTGATGCTGTTCGCGACCGAAGGGCATCATCTGCTGCTGCATATCCTGAGCCGAACGTTTGAGGGCTATCAGCCGGGGACGACCCCCACCATTGAAGCGCTGGCCGGCAGCGTCCTGAAAGCCGGTTCGGCGATGATGATGCTGGCATTGCAGTTGGCCGCCCCGATTTTGGCGACGTTTTTGCTGCTGATGGTCGTGCTGGCGTTTATGGCCCGGGTTGCGCCGGAAGCGAACGTCCTGTTTTTAAGCCTGCCGCTGCGATGCGGCCTGGGATTATTGATGGTGGGGATTTTCATGCCGTTTCTGGCGGCGTATCTCAAACAGTTTGCGTTGTGGCTGAATCGGCTGATACCCGTTTAATTATGCAAGACCGTTCGCCGCTCGCTATTGCGCTTGACCGAAGCCAATGGATAAGGCACAAAACAAAACTGAACAGCCGACTCAGCATCGGCTGAGAAAAGCCCGGCAAGAAGGGCAATCGCCGCAAAGCCAGGAGATGCTCTCGGCCGCGACGCTGGCGACGCTGGTCGGGGCGGCGGCGCTGCTGGGACCGTGGTTTACCCGCTGGTGCAAGGAGCGGATACGCACCGGGTTGGTTCCCGATACCTCGGTGATGGAGAATAGTCAGGCATTTGTGGGATTTATGGGCCGGCAGGTTATCGATATGATGTTGGTATCGCTGCCGTTTATTGCATTGATCTTCGCGGCCGGTGTGGGAGTGAGCTTGGCGATTTCCGGCTTGCAGTACAGTCCCAAGGCGCTGGAGTGGAAGCTGGACAAGCTCAGTCCGGCCAAGGGGCTGAAGGAATTGTTTTCGACTGAATCGCTGGTCAAACTGGGGTTTTCCATCCTGAAGCTGCTGTTCATCGGGGTGCTCGTCTGGATTTATCTCAAAGAGCGTCTGGATGTGCTTGTGACGTTCCAATGGGTGCATATGGATCGCATGCTCGCCGCTATCGGGGGGCTGATTCTCGGCGCGGCGGTGCGGATTTGTGTGGGGCTGGTCGTCATTGGGGTTCTTGATCTGATCTATCAAAAATGGAAATATATAGAAAACCTCAAGATGACCAAACAGGAAGTCCGTGATGAGCACCGCGATACCGAAGGGTCGCCGGAGGTCAAATCGCGGATTCGCCGAAAGCAGTACGAAGCGGCGATGCAGCGGATGCTTCAGGATGTGCCCAAGGCCGACGTGGTGCTGGTCAACCCGACGCATGTGGCCGTGGCCTTGCGATATGATGCCTCGAAGATGCAGGCCCCGGTGGTGGTGGCCAAGGGCGGCGATCATATGTGCGAAAAAATCAAGGATATCGCCCGTGCGTACGGTGTGCCGATCATTCGCCGCCCGTCGCTTGCCCGTGAGCTGTTTGCGACGGTCAAACTCGGAAAACCCATCCCCGATGCGCTGTTTGTCGCGGTGGCCGAGGTGCTGGCGCTGGTCTATCGCCTGCGAAAAAACAAATAAAGCGTGCAAAAGCCCCTTTACCCTCAATGCCTTGCTGCCCGAACCGGAAGGGTTGCCGGGACAGTCGAGTTGTCCACCCCGTAAGAAGATGACGGCGCAGCGGGTCGCCTCATCGCTCGAGCCTTGCTATGGCGGTTATCAGGATGTTTCTTTGGCGCAGGTGCGGGCGCGTTCCTGAAGGATATCCATTTTGCTTCGGATTTCAGCGGCCATCCGGCTGTTGGGAAAGTTCTGAACAATCTCTTTGCCCGTTTCCAGCGCCTTTTTCCAGTTCTTTTCGGTGACGGCAACGGAAAATTCCACGCCGAGATTATGCAGTTTGGTGCGAAAGACGGTCACGGCCGATTCCTTCAGCGCCAGCGCTTCGGCGGGCGTCAGATACAAGTCCAGTTCTTTGAGGATTTCAAGGCTGCGGTCGGTATCCTTGTTGCGCACGGCCAGATCCCATTCGGCCAGCAGTTCGCGTTTGTGCCGGTCTTTGTGTTCCCGCAGGCGGGCAGGCATGGTTTTGGCCCTGTCGGAGTACGGAAAGGTTTTGATGAGACTTTCAATGTGCGCCCCCGCCTGCGCCCAGCGATATTGGCTGAACAAATCTTCGATATGAGCGATAATCTGATTGATGCGTCCTTCTTCGGTCGCGGCGCGGTATCGGTCCGCCATGCGTTTCAGACGGGCGGCCAATTCATGATATTTGGGTTGTTGCGCCATGGCCTCGATCATCGTCTCGGCCTGATCAAAATCATGCTGATGGAGTTTGTTCAGGGCCGCCTCGCCCAATTCCAGTTGTTCGGCGTCCCGAAAGACAATTTCTTTGGCGGTGTCGCTGAGCCGAACGCCCTGGGCAATCTGAACCAGCAGGGTACTTTGACGATTCAGCATTTCGCTGGAATTGTCCAGTTTTTCGCCGGTGTCTTTGAGGCTTCGCACCGTCTCATACGACAGCAGCAAGAGAACAAATACCGCATAGGCCAATGCCAGTGTAAACAGACCGCCGGCGATGACAAGCAGAGTCTGCCCTGTTTTTTCCTGGGGGGTTTGGATTGACCAGCCGATGCCGGCGAAAATCAAGGACAGCAACACGATCAATGCAAACAGAAAATGCCACTTGAACCGCCAGATTGTGCTTTCTTTTCGACTCTTGAAAAAGTCCATTGCGCGTCTCCATACACAGCATAATCGCTCTGAAATTCATTGTATCCAAACGCGCAAGAACTGTCAACTGATTTCAACGGCGGCCGCCGAACCGGATAAAGCCTAAATGGATTAAGTGAAACCGGATTTGATGTCCTAATCAAACCGTTCCAGCCAGTGTTCGCTCAGCAACATCAAATGGTCGATCGTAATGAACCCGTCGATATGGTTGGGGTCGGTGATCAAAAGCTCACAGGGTATATTCGGGTCCGCAACGACATTGGGGTCGTTGCAGTCGGCCAGCCAGGCCTGGGCCATAATATCAAAGTCATGGTAATCAATGGCGCAGTCGGTATTGAAATCGCCAAACTTCGGGACATTCCGGCAAAGGCGAAAATTGTCCAGCGCCAAATAACTTTTATAAATTTTGTCCAGATAATCGCGGACCTCGCACGACAGAACGTATTGGCCGCATTGCGGGCCATCGAACCGGTGATGGAAGTATTGCCAGCCATGGGTAGAACCATAATTCCCGACATCTTCGGTCGAAATTTCAGCAAGAATCACCGGACGCAGCCCGTCATTGGGATCGACCGGCTCGAGCAAAATGCGTCCGGTGTCATCATAGGGCAGATAATCACAGGTACCGAAAAAGTAATACCCTGAAATCATGTCTCCAGGACAAATCGAAATTAGCTGCTCTATTCTCGAATACAGCGTTTTTCCGGCCGAATCCATCCCCTGCGCATCGCCTGTGGACAACACCACAAAATAGTCTCCCTCGACGGGGCTTGGAATCGACCAATAAACCGGCTGTCGCTGTTCCGGTCTCGGCGTGAATTGGCGATGCAGGCCGACGTAGTTCAGATTGCCAGGGGTGTCGTCCCACTGCCAGTACATGGGCGGCGTGAACCACGGCGTGGCACGGTTTGGGTCCGGAATTTCAAAGCTGCTGTTGAGAAGTTGTCCCTCGGAAACGGCGCAGAAAGACACACTGAGCAGCGCGACAAAAAGGGCGCGCAAATCCATAAGAAGAATTCCCGAAAAATCAAAAAAACCGCCCCATTATCGGCATTCAAATCGGTTGTTATAATAAAAATAAGTGCAATATAATTT
>DSDR01000250.1 GCA_011048645.1 Phycisphaerales bacterium | reverse complement strand
CGTCGGCTCGAGGAGCACCTCGCCCAGCGTCGCATCGCCGAACTCCTTAAAATTCGCGTGAATATCCAGTTTTTCTTTTTTGAAACAGATATGGCGAACCAGCGAATAACCGTTGCTGTGCAGACCGCTGGAGGCCAGCCCCAACACGACATCACCGGGGCGGACGTTTTTACCGGTAATGATGCGGTTTCGCTCCACAACCCCGACGGCAAAGCCGGCCAGGTCGTATTCGCCTTTGCCGTAAATGTCCGGCATCTCGGCCGTTTCGCCGCCGATCAGGGCGCAGTCGGCCATACGGCAGCCGGCGGCAATGCTTTCAACCATCTCGGCCGCCAGCGCCGGCTCGAGTTTGTTGATCGCCAGATAGTCCAGAAAAAACAGCGGCTCGGCGCCCTGAACGATCATATCGTTGACGCTCATGGCCACCAGATCCATACCGAGTGTGCCGAATCGGCCGGCCTGCTGAGCGATCAAGACCTTGGTGCCGATGCCGTCGGTGCAGGCAACCAACACGGGGTTTTTGTAATTTTTTTTGAACAGCTTTTCGTCATAGTCCAGCCGAAACAGCCCGGCAAAACCATTTTCCAGCGCCATGACCCGCGGGCCATGCGTGGATTTCAGGCTGCGGCTGATACGCCGAACCATATCGTCATTGGCATTGATACTGACGCCGGCCTGTTCATAACTGAGAGCGGTTTTTTTAGCCATTTACAGCTCAACATCATCAAATAACTGCATTTGGTGACGTTCCATATCGAATTTAGTCACGACAGTGCTGACCGGAATCCGGTACTGTCCGCTCCAGCAGGCGGTACAATAATGATCCGGCGGCAGCGAGGCGCTTTTCAATAATCCGTCCAGCGACAAGTAACCGATGCTGTCCACTTCAAGAAAATCACGAATCTGTTCCATTGTCGTTTTCTGATTGGCCAGCAGCTCGCCATAGGTGGGAAAATCGACGCCGTAAAAACACGGATGTTTGACCGGCGGACAAGCCACCCGCATATGCACTTCCTTGGCGCCGGCCATTCGCAGCGAACGAATCTTGCCGCGTGTGGTCGTTCCGCGGACCACCGAATCATCAACGACGACCACCCGTTTGCCGCGAACGGCGTTTTTGACCACCGTTAATTTGAGTTTGACGCCCAGGTCTCGCATCATCTGTGAAGGGGCAATAAAGGTCCGCCCGATATAGTGGCTTCGCACAAAGCCCATATCAAACGGAAGCCCGCTTTGGGTGGAGTAGCCGATGGCCGCCGAGGTGCCGGAATCCGGCACGGGAATCACGACATCGGCTTCAATCGGATGCTCGCGGGCCAGCTGCGCACCGCAGCGTTTGCGCACTTCGTGCACGTTGTCGCTGAAGATGACGCTGCTCTGTTTGGCAAAATAGACATGTTCAAAAATACAATGCGCCGGGGTAACCGTTCCGGGCGTTACAAAATAACGGCTGGTCATCCCCCGATGGTCAAAGGTGACGATTTCGCCCGGCTCGACATCGCGGATATAGTCGGCCTCGATGGCGTCCAGGGCACAGGTCTCACTGGCCACACAATACGCCCCCTCCGGTGTTCTGCCAATGCAAAGCGGGCGAATGCCGTAGGGGTCGCGCGCCGCTTCTATACGGTCGGGAAACATAAACAGCAGCGAAAAGGCCCCCTGCAAATGATTGAGCACATGGCCCAGCGGATCGGGTTTGCTGACATGCGTCGGTTTGGCCATCAGGTGAACAATAATTTCCGTATCGCTGGTGGATTTGAAAATATGGCCGTAAGCCTCATATTCATCCCGCAACAGAGAAGCGTTAATCAGATTGCCGTTGTGTGCAACGGCAACCTGGCCGCGTGAAAATTCACTTAAAAAAGGCTGGGAATTAGTCGGGTTTGTCGAACCGGAGGTCGAATAGCGTACATGGCCGATGGCAATGGAGTTATCCAGCCGCTCGAGTATTCCCCGACCGGAACGAAACACCCGGCTGACTTGTCCCATTCCGGCGTAACAGTGGATATACTCGCCGTCGCTGCTGGCAATGCCCGCCGATTCCTGACCGCGATGCTGAAGGCTGTGTAACGCAAAATATGCTTTATGTACCGCCTGCGGATCGCCGTAAATACCGAACAACCCGCATTCTTCTTTTTTATCTGTCATAAGTCCTCGAAATTCAGGGATAAGGGGTTGCGAAAACCAAAATATATCAAATTCCCGCCTCAAGTCAACGCATTTTTGCGTAAAGTCGCAGAGGACCATTTTTGCGATTGAACGATAATTTTGCGATTTTCAGCGTTAAAAACGACAAATATTCATGCTTGACAGGATGGTGTGCCGATAGTTAATTTAGTCAAATAGCGTAATATAGGCAGGACGCAGGCGTAACCTTATTTGCAAGAGGCAGAATATGGAGAAGATGAAGAACTTATTTACGACCGGTGAGGCGGCGGAAATCTGCAATATCAGCCAGCAGACTATCATCCGATGTTTTGACTCCGGAAAATTGGACGGGTTTCGCGTCCCCGGCTCGCGATTCCGTCGCATCCCGCGCGACAGCCTGATTCGATTTATGAAAGAAAACGGGATTCCGCTGGATAATCTGATGGCCGAGCGTCCGGGCAGAATTAAGATACTGATTGTCGATGACGACCAGGAAATCGTGGAATTGATGGTGGATGTCCTGAATCGCGACGGGCGGTTTGAGGTGCGCACCGCCACCAGCGGCTACGACGCGGGTTTGGTCACGCAGCAGTTTATGCCCGATGTGATAATCCTTGATTATATGCTGCCGGACGTCAACGGCAATATTGTGTGCCAGACCATCAAGCGCAATCCGCATTTTTCCACTATCCGGATTATCATTGTCAGCGGCGTGGTCAATCAGGATGAAATTGAAGGGCTTTTGCAGGCCGGAGCGTCGGATTTTATGAAAAAACCGTTCGACATCGCCCGCCTGGTGGATCGCATCGTGGACGTGGTCTCAACCGAGACGGTTTCGGCCTAAACCTTATACACAAGGACAGCTTCGATGGGCAAACATGTTCAACAGCAGGCCGCTGCACGACAGATTGAGCGGATTCTTCGGCGCAGCGGCGGATTATCGACATTGCCGGAAGTTGCCGCCGAACTGCTGACGCTGCTGGCCGAGGCGCCGTGCGACACGAGCCGTATGGCGGCTGTGATTCAGACGGACTCGGCCTTAAGCGCGCTGATTTTGTCGCTGGCGTCGCGGGAGCGAATCGCTTTTACCGACGGACGGGCCACGATTGCGGAAGCCGTGGCTTGTTTGCCGCGCGAGGCGCTGCGCGAGGCCATTTTGTCGGCCAAGGTGTTTCCCACGCTGAACTGGACAGCCGAGAGCGAGAGCCGACGGCTTTTGCCGCGGCGTCAATTGGCCCTGCACAGTCTGGCGACGGCCTGCTGTGCCGAGCTGCTGGCGCAATTCGTACTGCCGCCGGAACAGCGTCCCGCGGCCTATCTGGCGGGATTGCTGCACGATCTGGGCAAGCCGGCGCTGGACGAGATTATGCCCAAAAGTTTTGAACGGCTGATTCAGCAGGCCCGCGATACGGGGCGTGAACTCTATGAGATTGAACAGGATCAGTTGGGTCTGGACCATGCGATGCTGGGCAAACGGCTTGCCGAAAAGTGGCAGCTTCCGGCCTCGATTGTCTCCAGTATCTGGCTGCATCATATCGATGCGCATACGCTGGCGGCCCTTGAGCCGGAACCGCTGCTGCCGGCCGTGATCGCGCTGGCGGATCGGATCGCACGAAAAGCAGCGCTCGGTCAAAGCGGCTCTTACAACGAGCCGGAGGATCTGCACGAATGGGTTGAGTTTCTCAAGTTGACATCCGATCAGATGCAGCACGTTCAGGATGAACTGCCGTTGAGCGTTACCCGTCAATGTCAGATGCTCCAGCGCTCGCCGCAGGAAGGCTCCCATGCATATATCACCGCTGTTCAGCATACCGCCGTGGGACTGGCACGCGATAATCAATTGCTCAATGAAGCATCGCACCAGTTCGCAGCTCTGAACGATCAAAATGCGTTGATTGGCGGATTTTTGGACGAAATTTCGGCTTACAGCAGCCCGGTCGAGGTGGCCGAGCACTTTGCGGCATTCTGGCAGAAACACTATCTCTGCGGGACGACGGCGGTGGCGGTACTCGGCGAGGCGAAGGACGTGCCGGAGATGCCGATTGAGATGGCGGTTGTCGGACGCGACGGAAAAACCGCTGTCGTTTCAGTTCAGCCGCCGCCGGAGCAGTCGGTCATCCCCGAAACGCTGAAACAACCGTTTGATATCGCGCCGGTATGCGGCACGGCCGATTGGCTGCTGGAACCGATTCAGGCGGATTTGAACCCCGCTCAGATGCGTATCGCCCCGCTGGCGGTTCAGGATAAAACGGCCGGCCTGCTGCTGTTTGAGCTGATGGAACCGAATGAATTTGACAGGCGTCGATGCGAAACGGCTTGTCGGATTGCGGCTTTTACGATGGCGATGGCGCTGAATACTCAAAAGCACGACGACTTATCCGACCGATTCGTGAGGATGCTCGGCACGCTGCGCCGGACGCGCACCGAGCTGGCCAAAACGCAATCGATGCAGGGGCTGGCCGAGATGGCTGCCGGCGCCGCTCACGAACTGAACAACCCGCTGGCGGTGATTTCAGGGCGGGCGCAACTGCTGATGGCCGCCGAAGAAGACGAAACCAAAAAGCAGATGCTTCGGCAGATTCAGCAGCGCACCGAGGAAATCGCTCAGATTATTTCCGATTTGATGAGTTTTGCCAAGCCCTCGCCGCCTGAAAAAAGGCGGGTTGCACTGGGCGAATTGATTCAAAAAGCCGTGGAAAAGACCTGCACACAACATCAGCTCAACAGTCTTGAAATCGAAGCCGTCGTCGATGAAGAAGAATCGATTTATGTGGACGTGCATCAGGTCACCGAGGCGCTGTCGCAGATTTTCAGCAACGCCCTGCAGGCCTATCCCGGACAGAACGGGCCGATTCGAATTGAATCCGAGCCGCAGGCCGCGGACAACACCGTGCGGTTAATCATCTGCGACAGAGGCTGCGGAATGGATCCCGAAACACTGCAAAAAGCCACCGAGCCGTTCTTTTCACATTGTCCGGCGGGACGACGCCGCGGGATGGGACTGGCGCACGCCCGCCGATTGCTGCTGCTGAACGAAGGGTCGCTCCGGCTTGAAAGCAGGCCCGATGAGGGTACAACCGTTTTTGTCGGACTGCCGAAAGTTTGAACATTCTGCCCAGATTGCTCTTTTCTGAAAGGCACAATCGCTATGATTATCAAGAATATGTTTGAGGTTCCCGCCCAGCCGGTCGTGATGGAGGGAGCCAGCAATGTCACCGTTCGCGTGCTGATCGGCCCGCAGGACAAAGCGCCGACGTTTGCCATGCGTTTATTTGAGGTCGCTGCGGCAGGCCATACCCCCTTTCATGCCCATGATTTTGAGCACGAGGTCATTGTACTCGAAGGGGATGTGGCGCTGGTAACCGATGACGGCGAAACACCGCTCAAACCGAACGATGTGGTGCTGACAGCGTCCAATGAACAGCATCAGTTCAAAAATCGCTCCGATACGAACCCGGCCCGCTTTATCTGTCTGGTGCCGATTGAATTTCAGAAATAGACGCCTG
>DSDR01000319.1 GCA_011048645.1 Phycisphaerales bacterium | reverse complement strand
CAAAATAGTTGGTTACACTGAAAACTATCGTAGTTAAAATGGTAACCGCATGATACGACGAACAAAACATTATGAGGAATAATACCCTTTAAGATCAAAGTTACCACTGTTAAACTCAACAAGACGATTCCAATTGATTGTTCCATTAACAAAATGAGACTAAATCTCCTCTTCTTGAACAAATTCCTTTAACTCAAATGCAATACAATTCCAAATTGCATCATACCAAGGAATATATTCAGCAATTTTGGTTTTAATAATATCCAACTCAGCTTCAGTGATTTCTCTTTCTAAATAATCTGCTGCAACGGTTTGGATATCTTCGACCGCCAATTGATATACAATTTGTTTTGGGTTGCTCATTGATAATAACCTTTCCAAAGGGTAATTTTACTGATGAAAAACATTTTTACGATGCCATTCCAATGCATTCTGATGTGGAAAAAGTTGTCTATCAGCGGGTAAAATTAATCTTTTACGGTTTTGTGATAATGCATTCAAAACCTCATGGTCGTATATTTTACCGTAATCTGGTTGCAGTAAACGAACTTTTGAAGAAACATTGATAGAATAATCATTCCGCATTGTAAACCAACCAACATCGAAAGCCCAATGATGCAGACGGCACAATGCCAATCCATTCCAAATATCATCTCGTCCTAAATATCTGTGGGGTACAATATGGGCAGCTTCTATTTCCCACGAAAGAAAATCCGGCGAGTTGATTTTTAAACCGCAAATAGCACATTTGTAGTTGTAAGCTTCAATAATTGCTTGGCGAAACCCTCTTGTTCGTAAAGCAGACTCTTTGATTGTTTTGTTTCTTTTTTTTCTCTTATCAAACGGATCATAGTGTTCAGGTCTCGATGCTTCTACCAGTTTTTTTACAATCTTCTGTACTTCGTATGATTTAGTCGGCAAAGACTCTTTTTTTGAATTAGGGATATTTGATATTTTCAATGCTTCATCGTACCCCTTCTCAGTCAGCATCCATTCGTTTTTTTTTGTGAGTTGGAATGTTTGTGTCGGTCGCGAAACTAATTTGTCTTTTGCCAAAGAATCCGCTGCTCTAAAAAGAAGTCTGTGCCAGAGAAGAGATTTTTTGACTCGGTTTTCTTTACGATAGACTGTCTCAAGGAAAGCAGATCGTTGCTGATCATTTAGCTCAAACTCATTTGCCATTTCATCGACTATTTCTTGGCCCGCAGAAAACTCTTTGATAACTCCGCCATGTATCAGCAATGCTCGGAGCAAAGCCTCTTCAACTTGCTGCCTCGTGGGCATTTTGAGCTGTTCTAACATTTGGCCTTCGTAACTCATTTTCGTTCTCTTGTAAGTCCCGTTACTCAATCGTTTCGGGTCCTGTGTAGTTTGGCGATTCTTTTGTGATGAGGATATCGTGGGGGTGGGATTCGCTGACGCCGGCGGGGCTGACGCGGACGAATCGGGCATTTTTTCGCAGTTCGTCGATGGTGCGTGTGCCGCAGTATCCCATTCCCGCGCGAAGGCCGCCGACCAGTTGATAGACATACTGGCTGAGCGTGCCGCGATAGGGGACTCGGCCTTCGACGCCTTCGGGCACGAGTTTGTCTCGCTGGGCGGCGGTGTCCTGCCCGTAGCGGTCGGCCGAGCCCTGGATCATCGCGCCGATCGAACCCATGCCGCGGTATTCTTTGAACTGTCGTCCGCGGTAGATGACAAGCTGTCCCGGGCTTTCGGCCAGTCCGGCAAACAATGAACCGAGCATAACCGAGGAGGCCCCGGCGGCAATCGCCTTGGTCATATCGCCGCTCATCCGCACACCGCCGTCGGCGATGACCGGTATGTTGTGCTTGTCGCCGACGGCGGCGCACTCCATAATCGCGGAAATCTGCGGTACGCCCACGCCCGAAATGACGCGGGTCGTACAGATGGCGCCCGGACCGATGCCGACCTTGACCGCGTCGGCGCCGGCGGCGATGAGGTCTTCGGCGGCGTCGGCGGTGGCGATGTTGCCTGCGATGACGTCAATGTCGAAATTCTCTTTGATCCACGCGACCATCTCCAGCACGTTTTTCGAGTGGCCGTGGGCGGTATCGACGACGATCACATCCACTTCCGCGTCGATCAGGGTCTTGACGCGGTCGCGATCTTTGACGCCGACGGCCGCACCGACCCGCAATCGCCCGCGATGGTCGCGCACCGCGTAGGGGAACTGCTGCACGCGGTCGATGTCCCGCATCGTAATCAGGCCGGCCAGCTCGCCTTTGTCGTTGACCAGCAGCAGCTTTTCGACGCGGTGTTTTTGCAGGATGTCCTTGGCCTGCTCAAGCGTCGTGCCGGCCGGGCCGGTGACGAGATTGCTTTGGGTCATCACCTCTCGGATTTGAACGGATTCATCGGTCAGAAACTTCAGATCCCGTCGGGTCAAAATGCCCGCCAGTTTGCCGCTTTCAACGATGGGAATGCCGGAGACGTTCTGCTCGTTCATTAACTGAAGGGCGGCTGAGACCGGCAATTCCGGACTTAGTGTAACCGGATCCAGGATCACCCCGTTCTCAGAGCGCTTGACCTTGGTTACCTCCCGCTGCTGTGCCTCGATGGTCAGGTTCTTGTGGATGACGCCGATGCCGCCTTCCTGAGCCAGAGCGATAGCCAGGGCCGCTTCGGTAACGGTATCCATTGCCGCCGAGACCAGCGGGATGTTAATCGTTACGTTGCGGGTCAGTCGGGTTCGGGTATCGGCCTGAGCCGGCACAAAATCGCTTCGCGCCGGCAGCAGCAGCACATCATCAAAGGTGATTCCTTCGCCGATTATTTTGGGGTTATTGAGCATAGGATTTCTCCAGCAAACGGTCATCAAATCCAGTAAAATTCGAAGTATATTGAGCAAACGCCTTTGCGTCAAAGAAAATCCGCATCCGCAGCCGACAATGAAGCCCTGCGGCAATAATTGACTTGACAGATGCGAATGTCTGACTTTTAATGGGGCAAACGGATGTGCAATGTTGAATAATCGGAAACCCTTGTTTTGGGAGGATTACGCTATGGATCAGAACGCACCGAGCAACAACCCTGCTGAAAACACCCCGCCGTCGCAGGAACCGCAAGGGTCGCCTCAAGAGGGACCGTCTTCGTCGCAAAACACCCAAACCCCTCCGGAAAGTCCGCTAACTTCTCCGCCTCCGCCGCCGAGCGGCACGGTCAGCCAGGATGACAAAAACCTGGGATTGTTGTGCCATCTGCTGGGCCTTCTGACCAGTTTTCTGGGGCCGCTGATTATGATTGCGAATCTTGTATTCTGCATCATGGGTTGTGTAGCCGCCGGCCAAGGACGCGCTTACCGTTATCCAGTCAGTATCCGTCTGATTAAATAACCGTTCAGGGTTAAGCTCAAGCGCGTTTGATTGCTGTCAGTCAAAATACAGGTCTTGCATGCGGGTGGTTTTGCGCGTACAATTTCCGGCTGGATCTGTGTTATGTCTTTTTGTTCCAAACGTAACAATCGACCCTTGCTATGGGCTATCAGAATATTTTGATCATCAAACCGTCGTCGCTGGGCGATGTGGTTCACGCGCTGCCGGTGTTGGGGGTGTTGCGTAAGCGATTTCCGGACGCTGAAATAACGTGGCTGATTCGTCGGGAATTTGCGCCGCTGCTGTCCTGTGTCCAGGGGCTGGATGCGACGCTGCTGTTTGAGCGTCAACTGCTGGGACGGTGGTACCGACCGTCCGGTTTTGCCGCGCTGCGCGACCTGATTGGCCGGCTTCGCCGCGGGCACTTCGATTTGGCGCTGGACTTACAGGGGCTGCTTCGAACGGCGCTGCTGGGCTGGTTGTCGGGCTGTCCGGTGCGGGTTGGTTCGGCTTCGGCCCGCGAGGGGGCGCCGCTGTTTTATACCCATCGGGTGCGTCGGCCGGATGATTCACTGCATATGGTGGATTTGTATCGCGCGATGCTGCAAGCCGTGGGGGTGGACGACTTTGAGCCGTATGTTCGACTTGAACCGCCCGCGGCCGCGACCGATGCGGTGCGTGCGCTGATGGAGGATTCGGGACTTGAGCCGGGGCGATTTGCGGTGCTGATTGCCGGGGCCGCTCATGAGACCAAACGCTGGCCGATTGACCGATTTGCCGCGGTGGCCGAGCATATCGTCAATAAATACGGCCTGGCGGTGGCCGCGGTTGGTTCGCCCGGCGAGAAAAAGATCATTGCGGCGCTGCAGCAGGCCGGAGTCGTCCCGATTGCCGACTTATGCGGTCGGACAACGATTCCGCAGTTGGTCGCGCTGTTGGCTCAGGCGGCGCTGGTCGTGTCCAACGATACCGGCCCGGGGCATATCGCCGCCGCACTGCGGCGTCCGACGGTACTGATCTTCGGGCCGACAAACCCGGCCTGGGTCGGGCCGTATCAACAGCCCGAAGCGATCGCGGCGGTCGAACCGCAACAGCGCGGCTCGGCCATACGCAGCCGTCGTCCGGCTCATCGGATTGACCAGGTCAGTCTCCGGATGGTACTTGGCGCCGTTGATCGTCAAATGACAGCTCACCGCGGAGAACAGCATCGATGAAGGTCTCGCGGGGGCTGAAAATTCTGCTGCGGCTGCGCCCGGTGCTGCGCTTTATCAAATATCGCATTCTGCACATTGATGATGCGCCCGAGCGCATTGCACGGGGACTGGCGACGGGTGTGTTTGTCGCCTATCTGCCGCTGATGGGACTTCAGATGGCAACCGCCTGGCTTGCGGCAACGGTCCTCAAGGCCAACAAGATGATGGCGGTGCTGGGTGTGTGGGTGAGCAATCCGGCCACGGCGGTGTTTGTGTATTATCCGTCGTATCGGCTCGGTCGATGGCTGCTGGGGATTCGGGCGCAAAAACCGGAGATTGATCCGGAGCAGTTGGAGGATTTATTTGAAGGAACGCTGTCGCTTTATCGCCTGTTGACCGAGTTTCACACCTCGGCCTTTTGGAAAGAAGTCTCCGCGGCGGTGATGAACATCGGCCTTGAAATCCTGATCGGCGGCGTTATTATCGGCGCTGTCATGTCTCGCCTGACCTACTGGGGAGTTTTTCGATTGGTCCTCTATTATCGCCGACGCAAACAAGCCAAAAAAAGACGCCTTCGCCGGCGTTCAAGCTGACAAAGGCGTCTTTTCTGTGTTACGCAGGCAGGCTTATTTGTCTTCGGCAATGCAATACAGGAACTTTTTTCCTTTGAGATACAGCGTGTCGCCGATGACGACCGGCGAGGCGTCGAAATTGTCGTCCAGTGGATTGACGGCCAGCGTCTTAAAGCTGTCGTCGGTATTGTCCAGGACATATGTTACCCCGTTGCGTCCGAGGAAATAGACGCGCCCGGCCGCACCGACCGGCGAGGCATAGACGCCGCGAATCTGATCCATATTTTGGCGGGTATAGTAGGCGTTTCCGGTGTGGGCGTTGTAACAGGATACCACGCCGTTATTGCCGGACAGGACATACACCTTTTCGCCATACAGCAGCGGCGAGGGCACATAGGGCGTATGCTCGTTGACTTCCCAGACGACCGCGTCCGTGCCGGTCAGTTCGCCGCTGCGTCCAAGTTGGATGGCCGACAGTTTGGCCCCGCGAAAGCCGCTGGTGCAATAGACCCTGCCGTGTCCGAGGACGGGGGTGGGCACGACGTTTTCGGTCTGTCCGCCGCACTGCCAGAT
>DSDR01000320.1 GCA_011048645.1 Phycisphaerales bacterium | reverse complement strand
TGGAATGCCGCCGGCGGTGGTTTTGTTTTTTTGCGTTTTATTTCATCAGTTTTCGATTCAGGACTTCGGCGACAATTTTCGGATTGGCCTGCCCTTTGCTCTTTTGGATAACCTGGCCCATCAGAAATCCCATTGCCTTTTTGGCTTTCTTAGGGTTGGTTTTCGCGTCCGAAACCGCCTTGGGGTTTTCCCCGATCACCTGTTCGACGAGTGTTTCGATCTGGCCGGTGTCGCTTTTTTGGAGCAGATTTCTCTGTTCGGCGATTTGTTTTGGGTCGTCGTCGCTTTGCATCATGGCTTCAAAAATTACCGCGCCCGAAGTGGCGCTGACATCGCCGGCCTCAACCATTCTGGCCAGCGACGCCGCTTGAATCGGGCTGATGCCGAGCGCATCAACCGTCGTTTGGTGTTCATTGGCCAGCTTCAGCCCCGTTTGGGTCAGCAGATTGCAGACACGTTTCGGCTCAGCGCCGCAACGCACAGCCGCGTCAAAAAAGACCGCCGTGGCTTTCTCCGCCGTCAGAACCTGCGCGTCGTAATCGCTTAATTCGTACTCGGATACAAAGCGTTTCTGCATCGCCAGCGGCAGCTCCCCCATCCGCGATGCGATGCGGTCAAGCCAATCGTCCGAAATCACCACCGGAACCAAATCGGGGTCGGGAAAATACCGATAATCGTGAGCCTCTTCTTTTTCCCGCTGCAACACCGTGATTTGATTAACATCATCCCAGCCGTAGGTGCTTTTGTTGCCGACTTGCATCGTCTTTCCGGTGGTCAGGAATTCATCCAACTGGCGATTGACCTCATAGGCAATGCTGCGTTCCAGCGCCCGAAAGCTGTTGAGGTTCTTGACTTCAGTAATGGGCGTTTTGAAGACCTGTCCGTTTCGGGTGATATGCAGATTGACATTCGGCTCAAACCGCATATGGCCTTTCTGCATATCCGCCTCCGAGACGCCCAGATAACGAACGATGCGCTGCAGCTCCTGAGCCAACAGCCGCACTTCGGTCGGGCTGTTCATATCCGGTTCGGTGACGATTTCCAGCAGCGGCGTGCCGGCCCGGTTCAGATCCACCGCCGTGAAATTGCCCAGGGTGTGGGTGTTTTTGCCGGCGTCTTCTTCGAGGTGGGCCCGACGGATACGAATCTGTTTGGTCGATCCGTCTTCCAGTGGGATTTCAATAAAGCCGTGCTCGGCCAGCGGCAAATCGTACTGGCTGATCTGGTAATTTTTCGGCAGATCGGGATAGTAGTAGCTCTTGCGATCCCACTTGGTCTTGCGCGAAATGGTGCAGTTCAGCGCTAATCCGGTCAAAATGGCCGACTCGACAGCCGCTTTGTTCATCACCGGAAGCGATCCGGGCAGTCCAAGACACACCGGACAAACCCGTGTGTTCGGCGGCTGGCCAAATTTCAACTCACAGCCGCAAAACATCTTTGTTTTAGTCGCCAGTTGGACGTGAATTTCCAACCCGACAATAATCTTATACTCTAAATCCATTCTTACAATTCCTTTTCCGCCGCAGGTAAAGAGCGTTACAATTCGGGTCGTTGTTTGTGCCAGTCGGTGGCGTTCTGATACATCTGTCCGATCCGCAGCAGTTTATCTTCGGTAAAAGCGTCGGTGATGATTTGCAGGCCGATGGGGAGATTTTCCTCATCGAAGCCGCAAGGGACGCTCAAACCGGGCAGGCCCGCCAGATTCACGGCGATGGTATAGACATCGGCCAGGTACATTTGAAGCGGATCGTCGGTTTTTTCGCCGATCTTGAAGGCGGTCGTCGGGCTGACCGGCAGCATCAGGCAGTCGGCTTTTTCAAACGCCTTGACGAAATCCTGACGAATCAGATTTCGCACTTTCAGAGCTTTCAAATAGTAGGCGTCATAGTATCCGCTGGACAGGGCGAACGTGCCGAGCATGATGCGGCGTTTGACTTCAGGGCCGAAGGCCTCGTCGCGGGATTTGGAATAGACTTCGATGTAGTTGCCGGCCTCGGCGCTGCGATGGCCATAGTGGACGCCGTCAAATCGCGCCAGATTGCTGGACGCCTCGGCGGTGGCGATGACATAATAAGCGGCGATGGCGTAATCAAAGTGCGGCATCGTGATTTCAACCCGTTCCGCTCCCAGCGATTGATACACCTTCAATGCGTTCTCAATCGCCGTTCGGATGCGCGGTTCGGCGCCGGCGATCAATTCCGGTACGACGGCGATCTTGAGTGCGTTTATCGGCTGATTCAGCTCGGCCAGATAGTCGGGCTTTTTTGCCATAACGTCGCTGACACTGGTACTGTCGCGGGGGTCGTGTCCGGCGATGATGTTCATCAGCAGGGCGGCATCGGCGGCATTGCGGGTCAGCGGTCCAATCTGGTCGAGACTGGAGCCGTAGGCCACCAGGCCGTATCGGGATACACGTCCATAGGTGGGCTTCAATCCCGTTACGCCGCAAAAAGAGGCGGGCTGACGGATCGAGCCGCCGGTATCCGACCCCAGCGCCGCGGCGCACAGACCAGCGGCGACCGCCGCGGCCGAACCGCCGCTGCTGCCGCCGGGGACGCGCGAAGCATCCCAGGGGTTGACCGTCTTTCTCAGGGCCGAGTTTTCCGTACTGGAACCCATGGCAAACTCATCGAGGTTGGTTTTGCCGATAATCACCGCATCGGCGGCCAGCAGACGCTCAATGACATGGGCGTTAAACGGAGCGGCAAAGCGCTCCAGAATTTTCGAGCCGCAGGTCGTCGTGCCGAAGGTCGTGCACAGATTGTCTTTGACCGCAATCGGCACACCCGCCAGCGGTCCGACAGGCTGGCCGGCGGCGATTTTCCGATCCACCGTTTCGGCGTCCTGCATTGCCTTTTCGGTAAATGTCAAAAGATACGCCCCCAGCTCGGGGTCGTATTTTTCGATACGGCCAAGGCAATCCCGAACCGCCTCTGTGCTGGATAGTGTTTTGGCGGCAATCGCATCCCGAAGCTCAAGAGCAGTCAGCAGTTCACTCATTGATTTTACCTTTTCCCTTTTGCCCTTTACCTTAATTTATGCGCCGGAATTGTCGTCAAGAATCTTGGGGACTTTGAAATACCCCTCGATCTGTTCGGGGGCGTTGGCCAAAGCCGCCTCATTGCTCAGCGACGACAGCGGCTCGTCCTGACGAAGCACATTGTGAACCGGCAGGCAATGCGCCAGCGGTTCGATCCGGTCGGTGTCCAGCGTGTTGATTTTTTCGATGTAATCCACAATGCCGCTGAGTTGTGTGCTGAACTGCGCGATTTCCGATTCGCTCAGCTCCAGCCGCGCGAGCAGCGCCACCCGCTCAACCATTTGTCTGTCTATCTGATTGCTCATCGGTATTCCATTGGATCTTGAAGTTTGCGCACGTTTTGTTATCGATTGATAATCTCGCGTAATATACCACGTTGGGCCGGATTTGGCAAGGGCTAAGATATGTAATTACCAGCCGGTTCATGGCCGGGCGGTTTCAATCAGACGGGCGCAGGCGGCTGGGACGGATGTCGTTACGGTCGCTGATGGCCATCGCGAAAAACGACGGGGCGACCGTCAGTGAGACAAATGCGCGAAAACGAAACAACACCTTTCGTTTGGGAGTGTTCATAGGGGTCTCCGGCTATTGTCAGCGCTAATCGTCTATCGACGTGGATGCGGATGCCAGATAGGGTTGCCAGCGGGGCCAAAGAGTTGTCAGCAGCTCAAATCGTTCCGACGAAAGACCCAGAGCGTCTTTATAAAAATCCGGTTCAAGGGTGTTCAAATGTCCGCTTTCAAGCAATAAGTGAATGAAGTCATCGAGAGCGTCGATTGTTCCGTCGCCGTTCAAATCCCGCCACAGCGGATGGTCCGGCGACGTATCCGACCCGACCGACCAGGCCAGCGCGAAATGCTCAGATTCCGGGGCGGGCAAGACGGCCTCGGGGCTGAATCGGACGGCCACGGCATAGTGCGTATAATCGCCGTCCAAAGGCGTCCAGAGGTGCTCGACGGTATCGACCGGACTGTCGCTGACATCCAGCAGTGTCATTCCGGTCGGCCAATCGCCATCGAATGCCCATAATTCCAGCCGCAGATCGCTTTGTTCGGTCTGTGCCCGGAAGGGATAGCTGTCCTCATAATGACGGTTCCACGTCAGCGTTGCCGTCAGCATGGCATTCGGGTCGGCAGATTCAAATAGGTAATAATAAACGTCGTCCTGATCGATTGAGCGGCTGTCCCAGCCGAGCGGCTCCACTTGACCCGGCGGCTGTTTGCCGGCGGTCAATTGAGCCATGGCCGCCTGGGCGTCCAGCATCCCCGCGCCCTGGAGTCGATCCAGCGGCGTTGTGGTATCATCGTCTTCGGTAATCCGGCCTTTGTGCCAATAGGGCAGTTTTCGCGCCGAGTTCATTAAAATCGCCTTTATGACGCTGTTGATCGGTGTATTCTCCAGTGCCGCGGCAAGCGTCGGGTCCCCGTAAGCGCGCTGCAGCAACAGGGCAGCTGTTCCGGCAGTAACAGGGGCAGCCAGACTGCTTGCATTGACCTGTATGGCATAGCCGTCTTCTGAATAGGCGTCCGGAACAACGGCGGTTCCCGGCGCAATGAGGTCGGGTTTGGACCGCAAGTCGTCGGTCGGCCCCTGACTGGAACCATCGGCGGTCGGGAGGGTAAATTCGCTCAAACTAATCGTCCCATCCGGCCAAACGACCGAGCTGAGTACGCCCACTCCAATAACATTAGCGCCGGCGGCCGGATACAGGGGAGGATCTTTGACGGCCTGTCCGTTGCCGATGGACGCCACGACAACCGTCCCCTGTTCGGCGGCCAGCCGTTCGATGGCTCTGGTCCACCAGTCGTCGAACACCTCGCCAAGGCTCAGCGTAAGCACGTCGGCACTGACCGGTTCGCGCGCAAACAAGCGCAACGCCGCGAATCGCCAAAACTCATACACATCGACAGAGGCCGACGGGCAGACGCCTCGATAATCAAACGGAGTGCCGTCGGGCAAGACGGCCGCATCATCGAGTCCGACCAGAATACCGCCGATAGCCGTTGCATGGGGCGAAATACCGTACAGGCCGTCCGAGTGGTCTTCAAACAGCACATCGGCTCCAGCCAGGCTGTTGTGCTGCATATTAAAACGGTAGTCATTCTGAGGCAGGCCGTTGATATAGCTCATACTTCGACAGACCGCCGCGATGACAACCCCCGCACCGGTCAAGTTCGGATCGACCTGCTGAAGTTGTCGAATACCCACGGCGTCCACAGCAGCCGGCTCAAGCGGACGTTTCGGGTTTTCAATGTCGGCGAAAACGGGGCCCGTTGCCCAAGCCGCAAGAACCGAAAGAACCCCGACTGTTTTCAAAATTGATGACCGCAAACTGCCTGGTCTCCCTATTAAACCTGTTTTTCTTATTATAGTCATTATACGGCTCAATTTCAATAGAACTTCAGGTCGAATCAGGGCGTTCGTACGAAAATATGCTGTCATTGTCCCCACAGAGGCGGAAAAAGAACGATTAGCCCCCGCACCATTGGGCCGGACTGACATAAACCGGTCTTTCAGGTCGAAATCCGATCAATCCCTGCTGTCTTGTTTTTTTCTCAACGGTTTTGTAAAGTACCGGCCGGTTTTCTTAAAAATGCCGCCGACCAGTGAGACCCCTTGAACGCCGGTGTTATAC
>DSDR01000090.1 GCA_011048645.1 Phycisphaerales bacterium | reverse complement strand
CAGCAGATTCCATTTGACATCAACGAAGTGGAGTGGGACTGGCAGTTGATGGACAATCCTGAAAGCCCCGATACGGAGGTGGGGATTTTTGCAATCAAAAATGAACTGATTGCCGAAGTGATGGATCACTTTACCCATGAAAATTTGCGCGTTACCTGCGTGCAGATTTCGCCCATGGCCCTGTACAACTACGCCTGTTACGACCGCAAAGAAATCGCCGATGCGCCCAACAAAGCGGTGGTCATTATGGATATGGGGGCGGAGAACACCACGCTGGTGATTTGCACGCGGGATACGGTCTGGCAGCGCAGCATCCGCATCGGCGGTAATACGTTTACGCAGGCGATTGCCGATGCATTCAAACTGAACTTCCAGAAAGCCGAAAAGCTCAAACGTACCGCTCCGGTCAGCAAATATATGCGTCAGATTTATACGGCCATGAAGCCGGTTTATACCGAGCTGGGCAGTGAAATCCAGCGCAGCCTGGGCTTTTACAGCAGCAGTTCGCAGGGGCGGGACAAGACCTTCAGCCATTTGATCGCCACCGGCGGCGGAACCAAGTTGCAAGGATTGGCCAAATACCTCCAGCAAACTCTGGGGATGCCGGTTGTCAAGCCGGATTCGTTTGAGCGGCTCAAGTTGTCGCCGGACGTTTCCAGCGCCAAATTTCATGAAAATGTCTCTGACTTTGCGGTGGTGTACGGCTTGGGCGTCCAGTTGCTGGGTCATGCGCGGATTCAAACCAATCTCCTGCCGCGAAAGATCGCCCGTGCCATGGCCTGGACGCAAAAGGCGCGCATCTTAACCATTGCAGCCGGTTTTCTTGTCCTGGTCATGCTGCTGGGGTTGGGGCGGGCATTTCGCGAAAAACAGTTGTACGAAGCCAATGCGACGCCTCGAAACGAGGTCGCTTCAATCATCCGCCAGGTGCAGGAGGTCAAAAGCAAGGTATCTGATCAGGAAGCCCGCAAAGAGCCGCTGCTGGAGCGCGTGGAAAAATACAAAGATATGTTTACGTATCGCGATGTGGTACCGCGATTGAATGAGATGGTGCTTAAATGTCTGCCAAACGCGGACAATACGCCTGACCAGGCGGAGCTGTTTGAGGCCTTTCAGAACGGCGATGCGGCGGCGGTGGCAAGCATTCCCCGCAAAGAGCGCAAACTGGTGTTCATCACTCGGCTGATGATCGAATCGGCCGACGATATTTCTCAAAAAGCGTTTCCGCAGCCGGGTGATTCAGCCGGAGGGTATCGCATGCGGACCACGCCGACGCGAGGCAGAGAGGCGACGCCGATGCCGATCGAAAGGGAGATGATGGAAATGATGCCCGGACGCGATCCGGCCATGATGGGCCGAGGAGGAATGATGGGGATGGCGGGCATGGCTGAGCAGCCGGAGGAAAACAAAACCGGTTTTGTGATGCTTATCGAAGGATACAGTCCCTATGAACGGATCGCTGATTTGCTTGATCCGCCTGGCGTCGGCGACGATCAGAGCCGTTGGGGCATCATTACCCGGCTGAACAATCTGAGTCAACTGATGCCGGATATGCCGTTTGAGTTGTTTCAAAAAGGCGATATTAACCATTTCAAGGTGGAGACCGGACGGGTGGACTTGCAGTCCTCCAATATGCCTGCCGGCATCGGCATCCTGAAAGAAGTCGAACGGGTTCCCCGCGAAGTGGTCCAGCCGACAACACGGGGCGACGGACGCATGCCGGTGCCCATGCGGGACGGGATGATCGATATGATGGGCCGAGGCGACACGCGCCTTCGCGAACGCATTGTCACAGAGCAGGTGCTGGTGGATCCGATGACACAGGAAGAAATCAGCAGAACGTATGATATTTATACGCTTGAGGATATCAACCGGGATCCTGAGCTGACCGAACGCGATCTGGGTCGAATCAAGCTGACGCCGTTCGGCGAACCGCGATACATCGAACGCGATCAGTGGTTCCGCATTCAGGTAAAATTTATCTGGACGGAGGCGCCTCAGGACACTGCGGCGCCGGGCCAGGGGGCCGGTATGGATGATATGATGATATTTTAATCGGAGAGTATCATGGGATTTATAAAGGCTTTTCTGAAGAAATATTCAGCGTTGCTGCCGCCGATCGGTTTGCTGCTTTTTGCACTTCTTTTGTTGCCGCCGACATGGTGGGTCGGCGGAAAAGTCAAAGCTCAGATGGCCCAAAGCGTCGGTCAGGCGCAGACGATTCGTTCGCTGATGGCGGATGTTCCCCCGCGCGACACACCCGCACAAATACAGACTTATATGGATCGGCTGGAAAATGAGGTCACGCTGATCGATGCGTTGATTGAGCAGAGCAGTCAGCGCGAACTGATTGCTTACAATATTTTTCCCGAACCGAAGGATACCTCCTCACAGATTTTTGTAGAATACGGCAAAAGTTATATGAGAGCCGTTGACGCCATGCTCACCTCGCTGAACGCATTGGATGCGCCCAGTGAAGCTGAAATTCGCGCTCGCACCGGAACGGGCCGGACGACCACCCCCGCGGTGCGCGGCGGAATGGACTTCTACGGCCAAACCGGCGCCCGGCGCCCGGCCGCACAGGATCCGATGGTCGATGCCTTGTGCATCGCCCGAGCTGAAAGCATCTCCGTTTACGCCAATCCCTCGGTGTTTGCCTGGCACGATTTCTGGAAGGAATTTAAGTTTGAAGGGACTGAATCCGCACTCAGAGATTGCTGGAATTCTCAGATTGCGTTGTGGATTTATGAAGATGTTGCCAAGAGTATTGAGGCTATGAATGTCGGCTCCGACAAGGTATCCACCTCGCCGGTCAAACGTTTGCTGGGAGTCAGTTTTACCGGGCCGGTACAGGTTGGCGACAGCCGGCAAAGCGCGATGTATCGGGAAATGATCGGCGGACGAGCCGGTCAAACAAGCGGGCGCGATAATCCAAATTATGTCACGACGGCATTGCCCAGTATGTTTATGGACAAACCCTGGACCGGCAGAACCGGAGGAACGGATTATGATGTCGTTCATTTTGCGGTCTCGGTCATTATCGACAACCGCTACGTACTGGCTTTTATGCGGGAGCTGTGCAGCGAAAAGGAACACGCCTTTTACGAAAACTTCGACCCGGGCGGTCGTTTGAATCGGTCCCGCCACAATCAGATTTCAATTTTGCACAACGCCGTCCATGTGGTGGACAAGGACAGCGCTTTACACGAATTGTATCGTTACGGCAGCGGCGCTGTGATGCGACTCGATTTGGTGTGTGAATACCTGCTGAGTCGCAAGGGGTATGACAGCATCAAACCGGAACCGATTAAGAAGTATCTCGGTCAGCTTGATGAACAGCAGACCGACACCGGCGGAACGATGCCCGGTGCGCCGGCAGGTCGGGGGGGCTTTTCGGATTTCTGAGTGTCGAACAAACAACGGGATGATAGTTTAACAAATGCAATAATGGAAAGATCGACATGAGCAAGAAAAAAAATATACAGGCGGTTCTTGAGGCTCATTTGGATAAGATTATCCTCGGCCTGATCGGTCTGATCGGTTTATATCTGCTGTGGGCATTTGTGATCAGCAACCCTTACGGAGCGACGGTGCAGGGCAGAAAAGTCGGACCCGGCCAAATTGATCAATTCAATCGACAGCAAGCCCGTATGCTTGAAGAGTCGCTGGACAGACCCGCCGAACCGATCGCTTATGATCTGCGGATTAGCGCTGAATTCGAAGACATTTTGAGAACGTCGCTGCCTCAGCTTGCCATTGATCTTTCCATTCCCTATCCCGGCATCGGAGAACAGGTCTTTGACGATGATCGTGTGTATCCGATTCCCGATGTGGCGCCGCCGACCGATGTGCGGGTGGCCTGGGTGCGGGGGGCCGTTCACAAGCCGACCGAAGAGGTCGGTCCGGATACGCCGTATGAGGTGGTTCAGACGGAATTGGGGGATTTGGACTTTGTGACCGTTTCGGCGCGTATCGATGTGCAAACATTGTACCGCAACTTTCAGCAGGCATTTATGGGCCCGCGTCTCAATGCAGCGTGGCGTGAGCCGGCGTTTGCCAAGCCTGTCTTTGCCCGGGTGGAACTTCAGCGGCGCCGACAGCTTGACGACGGGACGTGGAGCCAGTGGACAACGCTGCCGCGTCCCCGCACCGATGCGTTCCGAAAGTTGATCGAACAAACCCCGCTGACGACCGAAGAGATGGAATTCGGCGGTGTGATGATGTGGCTCAAGCAATATGAAGAGCCGCGCGTTCAGGTCAGCTTATTGCAGCCGCCGGCTTATGATTTTGCTTCGTTGCAGACGGCCTGGCTGCCGCCCCGGTATCTGGACGAGGCGCAGACCATCCTGAAGCGTCAGGAAGAAGAGTTGCGTCGCCAGGCGCGGGAAGAGCGGCTCCGTGCACGCACCGATCGAGAAGACCTTGGCGGCGGGCGTCAGACCCCCCGCGACACACGGACCCCGACACGGCCCCAGCCCCAGCGCGGGCGGGAAACCATTCCCGACATCCTGTCGCCGACCCAGCAGACGCGCGCCGCCGCGCAGCGGCGAGAACGGACGCTGGATGATATTATCCGAGATATGGAGCGGGAACGCCTGACCGAACAAACTCGTCTCGACAGTGTGCGTGAGCCGCTGCTGGTCTGGGCGCATGACGACACGGCTGAACCGGGCCGGACTTACCAGTACCGAATTCGTCTGGGCGTCTTTAATCCGATTGCCGGGCGCGATTGGTTTCGACAAGACCAGCAGCAGTATAAAAATCAGGTGGTGTTGTGGAGCGGTTTTTCTGAACCGACGCAGACCGTCGCTGTTCCGAAGATGATGCATCTGTTCCCGCTGGAGGTATTTGCCCGAGAGGATAACAGGGTCAAGGTGGATGTCGCGCGATATTATCTTGGTCAGTGGCACACCCAGGAATTCGAGGTCTTCCCCGGCCAGATTATTGGCAAGAAGGTCGAATACACACCGCCGACCTCCCCGACCTCGCCGACGGCGCGGACGCCGATGATGGATATGATGCCAATGGATTTCATGATGGAAGGCAGAGGCGGCGGCGTTGCCGGCGATTCGCAGCCGCAGACAGTGGATTTTGCCACAGGTTATCTGTTTGTGGACATCGCTAATCGTATTGAGTGGCGCGGAACGACCCGCTCGGAGTATTCCCAGATGCTCTGTTTTGGACCGGAAGAGACCTTGCTGGGCATGGCCATCGGCAGCGGAAACTGGCCGTCGGGGATGAGCCGCGAGTATCGAGAAATCAAAGACGCCGAGCAGAATGCTGCGCCGTTGAATATGAATCGTACCCTGACACCGGGGGGTGGAATGATGCCTCGCGATCTCGGTCGAATGATGCCCCGTGATACAGGCGCATAGCGCCGGATCAGATAGAAACAATCAAACGTATCAGATCGAGTGAGGTACTATTGATTGCGCGGTTCTAATCCGCACGGAATGGATCGTAAGAGAAAGGGTGTACGTGTTGAGGGTGCGTTGCCTGCAAAGTGGAAGTCTATTTGAGTAGGCCGGTTGGGCAGAATATCAAGGAAGTTATCCGAGAGAACCGCTCTTTCGGGCGGAGTGATGGAAACATCCCGCAACAGCGTTTTTGAAGTGATGCACATACGCAGACGGAACGGATCGATGGGACGGACTTGCACATCCAAATGGGCCGTCGGCCAAT
>DSDR01000350.1 GCA_011048645.1 Phycisphaerales bacterium | reverse complement strand
GTATGCGCCCGTCGGCGGCAAGGTCGTCGAGGTGAATGCCTCGGCGTGCGACAATCCCGACAGCCTCAAGCAGGACGCTTACGGCGCCGGCTGGCTGATGAAGATTGAGCCGACCGACCCGTCCGAGCTGGACGGTCTGATGGACGCTGCCGCCTATCGTACCTTTCTTGAAACGGAAGCGTAAGGATGGCCAAACCGCAGGCGATTTTGGGTATTTCGGGGCTGTATCACGACAGCGCCGCAGCGCTGCTTTGCGATGGACAGATTGTCGCAGCCGCACAGGAAGAGCGCTTTACGCGAAAAAAACACGACTTTCGAATGCCGGTCAACGCCATTGCGTACTGTCTGCGCGAGGCGAAGTTGACCGTCCAGCAGTTGGATTATGTGGTGTTTTATGAAAAGCCGCTGCTGAAGTTTGACCGGCTGCTGGAGACGTGGTTCGCCTATGCGCCGCACGGGTTTCGGCAGTTTCTGATGGGCATTCCGCAATGGCTTAACGAAAAGCTGCACATTCCGCGCGAGATTGACAAGGCGCTGGGCACGCCGTTTCAGGGCAAGTACATTTTTACCGAGCACCACGAGTCGCACGCGGCCAGCGCGTTTTTCCCCAGCCCCTACGAGGAGGCGGCCATTGTAACGATGGACGGTGTGGGCGAATGGACGACCGCCAGCATCGGCGTCGGACGCGGCAATCGAATCGAGCTGAAATACGAGCTTCGGTTTCCGCATTCGCTGGGGCTGCTGTACTCGGCGTTTACGTATTTTACGGGGTTTAAGGTCAATTCCGGCGAATACAAGCTGATGGGACTGGCGCCCTACGGCAAGCCGATTTATCGCGACCTGATTCTTGAGCATCTGCTTGATCTGAAAGAAGACGGTTCGTTTCGTCTGAATATGGAGTATTTTACCTATTGCTATACCGATGTGATGGTGGGCGAGCAGTTCGCCGCGCTGTTCGGCGGCCCCCGGCGGCGGCCCGAATCGCCGGTAACGCAGCGGGAAATGGATATCGCCGCGTCGATCCAGAGCGTGACCGAAGAGATTATGCTGCGGATGGTGCGGTTTGCACATCAGCAAACGGGGATGCGAAACCTTGTCCTGGCCGGGGGGGTGGCGCTCAACTGCGTGGGCAACGGGCGGATTCTGCGCGAGGGGCCGTTTGAGAACCTCTGGATTCAGCCGGCCGCCGGTGATGCGGGCGGCGCGCTGGGGGCGGCATTGTTTGTGCATTATCAACTGCTCGGCCATGAACGCACGGCGGACAACCGCCGCGACCTGCAGGCCGGGTCGCTGCTGGGGCCGTGCTTTGACGCGGCGGATATTCGCGGCTTTCTCGATGAGGCCGGTGCGGTCTATACGTATTTTGACGAGGAAGAGGCACTGCTTGAAACGCTGGCCGGCGATATTGAGCGCGGCAAGGTCATCGGCTGGTTTCAGGGACGGATGGAGTTCGGGCCGCGGGCGCTGGGATCGCGCAGCATTATCGGCGACGCCCGGGATGAACAGATGCAGTCGCGGATGAATTTGAAAATCAAGTTTCGGGAATCCTTCCGGCCGTTTGCGCCCAGTGTGCTGCGTGACCGGGCGGCCGATTATTTTGAGCTGGATCCGCGCCGGGAAAGTCCGTATATGCTGCTGGTCGCGCCGGTGCAGGAAAGCCAGCGCATCGCCTGCAACGGACAGGAAGAGGGGTTAAGCGGGATTGATCTGCTCAAGGTCAAACGCAGTCGAATTCCCGGCGTTACCCACGTGGATTACTCGGCGCGGATTCAAACGGTCGATGCCGAACGGCACGGGCGGTATTATCGTCTGCTGGAACGATTCAAACAGAAGACCGACTGTCCGCTGGTCATTAACACGAGCTTTAATATCCGCGGCGAGCCGATTGTCTGCACGCCGGAAGACGCCTATCGGTGCTTTTTATCGACGCATATGGACGTGCTGGTGCTGGAAAATTTTGTGCTGTATAAGGATCGACAGCCCGAAATCAGCCGAAAAGAGGTCGAGTCCTATATGGCTCAATTTGAACTGGATTAGGGAGCGTGTATGGCGCTGGTGTCATTAAACTTAAAACCGAACGAAAAACAACTGCGCGACTTTGGCGACATCGCCCTGTGTATGTGCAATATCGTCGGGCTGCTGCTGATGTGGGCGGCGGGTCTGCCGGTCCGGGCGTTTATCGTCATTTGCCTCATCGGTGTGGCGATTTATCTGCTCAGCCGGATCTCGGTCAAATTGGTGCGGCCGATCTATTGCGGGCTGATCGTCATTACTTTTCCCATCGGCTGGGTCATTAGCCACACGGTGATGGCGCTGTTTTATTATGTCATCATCGGCGCCGTCGGGCTGGTGTTCAAACTGCTCAAGCGCGATCCGCTGCATCGGGCTTATGACCCCGACGCCGAGAGCTACTGGCTGCCGTACAAACACAAACGTACGGCCAAAGATTATTTTCATCAATTTTAGTTTCGGATTGTTTCAGGATTTCAGTTATGACAGACAATAAAACCAACGAATTCGAACAATTGTCCCGGCAGAAGCGCACCACCCTGATGGGAGAGTTTATAGATTTTCTCAAGCACAACAAAAAATGGTGGCTGCTGCCGATTCTCATTATTCTGTTGGCGATGGGGCTGCTGGTCTTTTTGAGCAGCTCGGCGATTGCTCCGTTTATCTATCCGCTGTTTTAGAATAGCTGAGGAAAATGAATAAAGACAAGATGATTCGGATTGCCGTTACCGGCGTCATTGTGATGGTGCTGGCCCTGATGTGGGGTCTGGAAAGCGATATTGCCTACAACGTCGCGCAGCAGCGGCCGATCCTGCTGGGACGTTATACCCTCGAAAAGACCCTTGCCCTGCTGATTGCCACGCCGATTTTGTTGTGCGTCCTGATCGGGCAATGGACCGACAGAAAGAAACCTGCCGACCCCAAGGCCAAACGCCTGGCGGCGTTCAAACAAATCTCGCTGACGGTTTCGATTATTCTGGGGATTGTGATCGCCGATGTGGCCCTGCGGCTCAGTCAGCGGCAGCACTATGTGGCCGATGATGATCAGCAGCCGTCCTATCACCGGGTCCCCAACAGCGTTTATGAGGGGGTGTTTCACGACCGGCCGGAATTTGCGTTCAGCTATCCGAATCCGGTTGAGGGGTATCCGCCGACGCCGTTTGTGCTGACAGTAGATGAGCGGGGGTTTCGCAATCCCGAGCGGCATGAGCAGTACGATTGGATTGTGCTGGGCGATTCATTTGCCGAAGGATCAAAAGTCTCGGATGATCAGGTCTGGACGGCGCGACTGGCCGAGCGGCGCGGCGTGCGGCTGTACAATCTGGGCATGTCCGGCGGCAATCCGGTTACCTATCTGGATACGCTCAAACGGTTCGGCCTTGAACTGCGGCCCAAAGCGGTGCTGTATCTGCTGTATGAAGGCAACGATTTGCGCAATTCCATCTTTCGACGGCAGCGCGTCAACGGTCGGGAACGTTTGTCGATCTGGGACGTGGCGTTTAAGGCCTCGCCGCTGCGTCAAGTGCTCAAAGACTCGCTGATACGGACGCTGGGGCCTGTCGGACGCAAACGCTTTTACAACGACTCGTCCATCCACGCTCCGTCGCATCGGATGTATCCGGTGGCGTGGCTTCCGTTTGAGATACCCGAAGGCAGCGGCAACGGCTATGCGTTTGAGGTCAAGCGGCTTGAACAGCATTATGTAACCGATGAGGGGTTTCGCGGGAGTTTGGCGTGCATTGAGTCGCTGCGGCTGCTTGAAGAAACACGGCGGATGTGCGAGGAAAACGGCGCCGTGCTGATTTTTATTTACGCACCCGACCGACCGCATGTACTGATCGAAGATATGCTTGAGCGGGTGGACGCCGGGCAGCTTCGCGCGTTTCTAAGTACACGCATCAGCGATTTGCCGGAGCCGAAAGAATTCGCAGCAAAAATCAAAGAAGGCACGCAGGTCCGCGAGCGGGTATTCAGACAGTATTGCGATGAAAACGGGATTGCCTTTATCAGTCTGACCGAGCAACTGCGTCGGCAAACGCGCAACGGCGTACAAACCTATTACAGTTTTGATCAGCACTGGACGCCCGACGGCCATGAGGCGGTGGCAAACTACCTCAGTGAAACGATCGTTATCTCTGAGGATTAAACACAACCGGCGGTGCGACATTGATGAGTTTGGAAGTTATAATGAGATTGGAGAGTGTATGATGAAAGATGAGAGTCGATTGAACAGCGCACGGTTTTTTACACTGGCGGTCGGTATAATCATAACAGCTTCGGCCGTGTACGCCGACGAATCCGCACAGACGCAGGAGCCGGCCGAGCTGACATTGCGCGTGCCGGCGTTCACGGCTTATACGCTGCCTGACCCCGACGCGGCGCGCATCGCACAGCGCCGCGGCGTAACCGGCTGGACGGATCCGCAAACCAGCGTCAATTGGTACGGTCTGTTCCGGCACACCGGGCGGCTGTCGGTCAGCGTAGTGCTGCGGCTGGACGACGGTGCGGCGTCGAATCTGAAAATGACCCTCGGCGAACAAAGCCGCCAAACCCGCGCAATCGGCCAGGGCGACGGTACACCGGTGACGGCCGATTTCGGCGTTTTTGAAATCCGGCAAACGGGATACCAGCGGTTGATGCTCGAATCGCTCAACGAACCGGGCAGGCCGTTCGGCGATCCGGAGGCGCTGCTGTTGGAAGGGCCGGCCCTTAACGACGCGCATTTCAATCTCAAACCGCGGCGCAACGCCGCCTCGGTACACCTCAGTTATACGGTACCGTCCGACGTCGAGATTGCGGCGTTTTATTGTGAAGTGACCGGCCTGGAAGACCCGACCGCCACATTTTATATGGCCTGCGGCTGGCATCGCGGCTACTTCGGGATGCAGGTCAACAGTCCTGTCGAACGGCGGATCATTTTCAGCGTCTGGGACAGCGGCGGCGAACCGATTGACCGCAGCAAAGTCGCCCAGAAAGACCGCGTGATGCTGATGGACAAAGGCGACGGCGTGTATTCGGGCGACTTCGGTAATGAAGGCACCGGCGGGCACAGCCACCTGAAATATATGTGGAGAACCGGCCAAAAACAGCGCTTCGTGGTCACCGCTGAGCCGGTGGACGAGACATTTACTATCTTTTCAGGATACTATTTCCATCCGGATTCGCGGCAATGGATGCTGATTTCATCCTGGAAAGCGCCCAAGGAAGGCGGCTATCTGCGACGTCCACACAGCTTCAGCGAGAATTTCTGGGGTTCCAACGGCCACCTGGTCCGCAAGGCACTTTACGGGAATCAGTGGATTCTGACCACAGAGGGCCGGTGGATCGAATTGACGCAGGCCTCGTTCAGCCATGACGCCACCGGCCGCAGCGATCGGCTTGACCGGTTTATGGGCGTCGAAAACGGGCAGTTCTTCCTGAGCCACGGCGGATTTGTCGATGGCTTTACCCGCTTCGGCGAGACGTTCACACGTCCGGCCGTCGGCACGGCGCCGGATGATATTGTTCTGCCGCGGAAAAACGTCAACATCAAGGCCATTCTGGATTGATTCAGCACAGAAAGACATTAAAATAAAGACAGATTGTTTACGAATTTTGATTCCGTGAGGGTTTCATGCCGTATATTACCAACACCGATCAGCAGCGGGCCGAGATGCTCAACGAAATCGGCCTAACCGCCGAGGATTTGTTCGCCGACATTCCGAAAGAACTGCTCTGCGGCAGGCTGAATCTG